>CAZAGP010000058.1:0-11632 GCA_964484575.1 uncultured Candidatus Bathyarchaeia archaeon
GGTCCGAATATTCGTAGTACTTGGAGTCAAGTTCAAATTGTCCTGATCTCTTGTTGGCAGATCTTATAAGCAATATAGGTTTTTCAAACTCGGTTGCAAATGACCCAACGCACATCATTTGTTAGAGACGCTGCTGGATTAGTTAGATCGTTCAGTTGGTATGATGCGCTAGTCTTCGGCTTGGGGTTCGTAATCTATGTAGCGCGATACTTCTACTTCAAGGCCAAAGGACTTGACCTGATTCACGTGCAGAAGATGATTCCACCCGAATAGAAATTTCGTTCGCATTGCGGAAGTTCTCAATAGGACTTTCGCACCATTCATGCTCCAGATCTGCTAGTATGAGTTTCGCTCACATGGCGACACCCACTACAATCAGTCCCGTTCAAAATTTCGAGTCACGGGTACTCGAAACTAATGCTCTTCGAATAGGCAGGACCAAAGAATCTTAAACCCGTGATGATGCAAAGACCTGATTGAGGAGACGTAATGTGAAAGCAAGCATTCCGTCAGGAATGAGAATCACGCAAGTCGCCGTGGTCGTTAAGGATCTCCGAAAAGCTATGGAAGCCTACACCAGAATCATGGGATGGCAGCCCTGGAGTGTTTACGAACATAAAGCGCCAATTTTGCACCACACAGAGCTTCATGGTAAGCCCGAAAAGTATTCCATGCTAGGTGCGGAGGTCCACTGTAACCCTATAGATTTCGAGATTCTTCAACCACTAGATGGTCCGAGTATTTACAAAGAATTCCTTGAACAACATGGCGAAGGACTTCACCACGTATCCGTAGTGAACACGGCTGAAGACGTGGATCAAGCGCTGGAAAATTTTAAGAAAAATGGCGTCGACGTTACCATGAGCGGAAGACTCGGCGAGGGCATCAGGTTCTACTACATGGATACTGAACCAGTCCTGAAGATGGTTGCTGAAACCGTCAGCGGACACGCAATCTCAATGAAACCAATCTACACTTACCCATAGCTCCCACCAAGTGAATGTTCAAATGTCAGAGCCAAAATTGGGAATCGATCAAGCTGCACTTGAAGACCTCAAGAGCAAAGTCATCGAGGTTGCACGAGGATTATTCGAAAACCAACTAGTCATCTCAACCTTTGGAGTTGTAAGCCTAAGAATTCCAAATACAGATTACGTACTGATAACGCCAAGCGGATTCAGCAAAATGACGCTCCACAACAACCACCTAATTGTAGTCGACCTTGAAGGTAAACTGATCTCTGGCAACTTTCGACCGTCCGTTGAAACCGCGATGCACACCTTCATTCACAAGCATCGTCCTGAATTGAGCACAGTAATCCACACTCATTCCCCGATGGCATGCGCCTTTGCAGCTGCTAACATGGAAATACCATGCGTTTCCGCTGAGCAAGCATTCTACTTGGGAGGACGTATACCACTGGTGAGGAAGTATTCCCTACCAGGCACCAACGAGCAGTCAGAGCTCAAAGCGATTCTCAAAGCCCTTGAGAAGGTTGATGCAGTCCTCATGCGGAAACACGGAGTTATAGTCGTCGGGAGAACGCCCGAACAAGGTTTGGAGACCGCCATCGTTCTCGAGGACATTGCGAAGATGGCGTTCTACTCGATCCAGCTTGCAAAACCCAAAGAGTTCACGAAAGCAGAACTCAAATACCTAAAGGAGTTCAAGCGAACCAGATACGGTCAGAAGCCCGCTTCAACCTAGTTGTGCAGTCATTGAGCACCTACGTCGCCGCAATAGATGCAGGTACCGGAAGCGGCAGATGTGTTATCTTCGACTCACATGGAACTCAAATTGCATTAGCCTCACGAGAATGGTCACACCCAACTCTACCAGAATATCCCGGATCGTTTATTTTCGAAACGAAGCAAAATTGGAGACTTCTCTGCGAGTCGATTAAAGAAGCACTCAAGAAAGCAAACCTAAGACCCGGCGAAATTCAAGGCATCAGCGCCACAAGCATGAGGGAGGGAATGGTTCTCTATAATAAGAAAGGAAAGGAAATCTGGGCTTGCCCCAACGTTGACTCCAGAGCGCGAATTGAAGTTTCACAACTCATAAAGAAAGGACTCGCAAAGAAAATCTACTCACGCGCAGGCGACTGGTTGGCAATTACCTCCCCGCCAAGATTTCTATGGATCAAGAAACATCAACGAGAGCTCTACCGCAGAACAGCTCACATGACAATGATAAGCGACTGGATTCTCTATCGATTGAGCGGAAACTACGTCACCGACCCTTCAGCGGGATCTAGCTCCGATCTCTTTCAACTTTCGAAGAGAACATGGTCAGACGAAATTATCAGATGGTGTGAACTACCTAGAGAAATCTTCCCACAAGTATTCGAACCAGGAACAGTCATTGGAGAAGTAACACGCCCGGCGGCGAACGAGACTGGGTTCAAGAAAGGAACACCAGTCGTTCAAGGAGGAGCTGACACCCAACTTGGCTTGATCGGAATAGGTGCTGTCGAACCCAACAGTGCTACAACAATCGGTGGGACATTCTGGCAGCAAACGATTGTCACAGACAAACCAGTAATCGACCCACAGCTCAGACTCCGCACGCTTTGTCATGCGGTACCCGGTCGATGGATGACGGAGGGTATCGGATTCCTTTGTGGCTTAACGATGCGATGGTTCCGAGATGCTTTCTGTGAAAGAGAAAAAGAAATCGCAGCACAACAAAGGGTCGAACCATACTTCATACTTGAAAAACAAGCTGAGAAGGTCCCACCAGGCTCTAATGGAATAATCCCGATCTTCTCAGACGTAATGAACGCAAAGAGATGGATGCATGCATCTCCATCCTTCATTCAATTCGACATAACTCAACCGCAGAAGTCGGGAGTGAAAGAATGTTTTCGAGCCATCGAAGAAAGTGCAGCATACGTTGCGAAAGGTCACCTGCAAATCCTTGAGGATATCACACGGCATAAAACCAAAGAAGTGGTCTTCTGTGGCGGAGCATCGAAAGGTGTACTGTGGCCGCAAATTCTTGCTGACGTGCTAGGTGTGAATGTGAAGATCCCCGTCGTAAGAGAATCCACAGCACTGGGAGCAGCGATCTGCGCAGGAGTCGGAGTCGGAATCTTCTCAAACCTACAAGAAGGAAAGCGACTAGTCAAGTGGGATAGACGCGTTGAACCTAACCAAGCCAACCACGGGAAATACCTCAGACTTTACGACAATTGGACCAAAGTGTACAGTAGAATGGTTCAGTTAGTTGAGGATAAACTCACCGAACCAATGTGGAAAGCCGCAGGCACTTGAGCATTCCAGTTTCCAACAAGAGAGCCTGGCAAAGAGCTAAAGAACCAGTCTTCATTTAGCGAACCAGACGGTGCAAATTGGCCAGCATAACTCAGATTGAATCCATTCCAGAGAATGATTATACGAAATACAGTTTGAGGAAAGAAGACCTTCGTCAGATGCTTCAAGGTCTGCTCCTCATAAGAAGATTCGAAGAGAAAGTTGAGGAACTCTTTATCGTTAAAGGCGCGCTAATCGGCCCTTCCCACCTCTACCTCGGCCATGAAGCAATAGCAGTAGGAGCGATGAGTGCCCTCTCACATGACGACCTGATAGTTACGACCTATCGAGGACATGGACACGCCTTAGCGAAGGGTGTGCCAGCAAAATTGTGCATGGCAGAGCTATTTGGGAAGGAGAACGGAAACTGTAAGGGCCTTGGAGGCTCAATGCACGTTGCCATTTACCCCAAAGTTGGCTCCCTCTACGCGACCGCCATCGTTGGCAGCGGTATTCCAATCGCAGCAGGCGTCGGTTTAGGGTTGAAACAGCAGAAAAGCAAGAATATTGCCGCCACCTTCTTCGGAGATGGCGCATGCAACACTGGCGCGTTCCATGAAGGAACCAACCTTATCGCGGTGTGGAAGCTGCCCGTCCTGTTGTTCTGCGAGAACAACCAGTACGCAATGTCAACCCCCGTAAAGCGAGCAGTCTCTAGCCCGAGCATAGCAGAAAGAGGAAGATCATACGGGATAGAAACTATTGTAGCTGACGGCAACGACGTCATCTCAGTTTACCTCGCTACAAAAGCGGCAGCCGAACGTGCACGAGTCAAGTCAGAACCCACGTTCATAGAATGCGTGACGTACAAAACGAAAGGCCACGGCGTATACGACAAGGGAGAATACCGGCCCAAAGAGGAAGTTGAAAGATGGCTCGCGCGGGATCCAGTTATGATGTTCGAGAAGAGACTGATAGATAGCAAGACAATGACTCAAAGCGAAATCGACACAGTTGAAGAAAGAGTGAAGAAGGAAATTGAGGAAGCTGTAGAGTTTGCGGGGCAAGGATCTGTTCTTCCATTCAATACGATCCAGCAATACGTGTATTCGGAGGAATAGAAGTTGCGGGAACTCACCTACGCAGACGCCCTCCGAGAAGCACTTCGGGAGGAAATGATACGTGACGCTAACGTTATACTACTGGGGGAGGAAATCGGAGTCTTCCAAGGAGTCTACAAAGTCACTCGCGGATTGTTGGAAGAGTTCGGGCCCGAACGGGTGCGAGACACTCCTATTTCTGAAGCAGCCATAGCAGGCGCAGCAGTCGGACTAGCCCTAACAGGATTCAAACCAGTTGCCGAGATCATGTACATGGATTTCCTACCCATCTGCATGGACCAACTTGCCACACAAGCAGCGAAGATGCACTTCATGAGCGGCGGACAGCTCAAAGTGCCCTTAGTCCTCAGAACTCAATACAGTCTAGGCAGGCAACATGGCTCGCAACACTCACAGTTTACACCAGCATGGTTCCTGCAAGTTCCCGGCCTGAAGATAGTATTACCGTCCAACCCGTACGACGCCAAAGGACTGCTAAAGTCCGCAATCCGCGACTCAAACCCGGTCCTCTTCGTAGAAAGCGGTCTACTCTACCGGACTAAAGGCCCCGTCCCAGAAGAAGAGTACACCCTACCGTTAGGACGGGCAGAGGTGAAAAGAAAAGGCGACGATATAACCATCCTTGGCATATCAAGGCAAGTCGGAGAAGCACTTACAGCAGCAACGACGCTAGAAGGATCCGGCATCTCAGCCGAAGTGATCGACGTTCGTACCTTACAACCCCTCGACCTCCCAACGATCGTAGAATCAGTAAAGCGGACGTCAAGACTTATCATAGCCTCCGACGACGTAAAAACTGGAGGCGTCGGAGCTGAAATTTCCGCATCAGTCAGCGAGAACGCTTTCGGCTATTTGGACGCACCAATCGCTCGAGTGGCTTGCCCAGACACACCAATCCCCTTCTCCCCCCCATTAGAGCAATTGTATATGCCTAATGCCGACAAGATCGTTAATACAGTCAAAACGATCATTGGACGATGAGAACATGACGGAAGTTCTGATGCCTAGACTGGACCCGGGAATGCAGAGTGGAAAGATCGTTGAATGGCTCAAGAAAGAAGGCGAAACAGTTCAGAAAGGTCAACCAATCGTAGTGATTGAGGGAGAAAAAACAACATTCGAAGTTGAAGCACCCGAAAGTGGCACGTTGAGCAAACTCCTCGCCGCAGTTGGCGACGACGTCCAAGTTTCGCAACCAATCGCAATCATAGGCATCGGAACTGCGTCAACTGTCTCAACATCCACCCAAGTCGGGGCACCTGGATCGCAATCGCCTCAACCAGCGGTCACAGCACCAACGGAGTCAACAGTGCCAGGAGAGCGAACAGTAGCCTCTCCAGCTGCTAGACGATTAGCTCAAGAGGCTGGGATAGATCTGACAATCGTTCAAGGGACGGGCCCGGGCGGAAGAATCTCACGAGAAGACGTCCTAGCTGCGGTGAATCAGCAGAAGAGCGCGCAACCCATCGTACCAGCCCTAAAAACACGTCAGCCACAAATTATGAAGAAGGCAAGCCTGGAAGGAATAAGAAAAGCAGTAGCTGAGCGATTATCCTTTAGCGAAAGAAATACGGTGCCAGTCACATTAACGATAGAAACGGATGCGACCAAACTCGTGAAATTAAAGGACACTGAACACGTGAGTTTCAATTCCTTCGTTGTGAAAGCTGTTGCTAAGGCGCTTGAGGTTCATCCCATGATGAATTCTAGCATCGAGGGTGACGAAATAACAACCTACTCAGACATCAACGTGTGCGTAGCAATAAACACTGATCAAGGCCTAGTCGCACCAACAATCGCGAATGCTAATCGAAAATCATTGCAGGAGATTAATAACGAAGTCTCACTGCTGGCGGAGAAAGCAAAATCGAATCAGCTCACTATCCAGGAGCTGACGGGAGGCACATTCACTATTTCAAACCTGGGCGCCTACGATATAGAATCTTTCGCGCCAATAATCAATCCGCCTCAATGTGGGATTCTCGGGTTAGGAAGAATAGCATACAAACCATACGCATCAGGCGAACAGATCACAACGCGGCCCTTAACCGTGCTGACACTAGTGTTCGATCACCGCATAATCGATGGGTTACCTGCCGCGAAATTTCTGCAGACTGTGAAGAGGAATCTAGAGGACCCAGAACAGCTGCTTTGAATGCTACGTTGTTGGGCGCAAGGCTATCTTCAGCGTCTTGCCGTCACCCATCAGTTTCAACGCTTCCTCAGCTTTTTCAAGAGGCATCTCCTGAGAGATCAACGGTCCGATCTGAACTCGGTTTGAAACGATAAGCCTGAAAGCGCGCTCCACTGCTGAGGGAGTGTGATGAAAAGCTCCTTGAAGATGCAACTCACCGTAGTGTATCTTCTCAGCATCGAAAGTCACGTTTGTTCCTCCTTGACATCCTCCGAATAGTAGGATTGTTCCACCTTTCCTAACCAGTTTGCCAGCGGATTCCCATGTCTCCTTTCTTCCAACGGCCTCGATTACTAAATCAGCACCCCTGCCGTCGGTAAGATCGGAAACTCGCTTGACCGGGTCCTCCAACGATGAGTTGATAGTGACTAGGTCCGAGTCCAGTTTCTTCGCTTCTTCAAGCCTCTGATCAACTACGTCACACAGAATTATCCTCTTCGCGGCGTGAAGACTTGCAAGTTGTAGGTGGAGTAAACCGATCGGTCCGCCCCCAATTATGATGGCAGTTCCCCCTGGTTGTGACTCAACCAGGTCCCAGCCGTGCACAACACATGCCAGCGGTTCAAGGCTTGCAACATTCGTCAATTGAACGTTATCAGGTATTTCGAACGTGTTCTGGCGAACAATCCTTTCAGGTATGCGAACGTACTCGGCGTAGCAACCAGGCCACGAGAAACCTATCAGGTTCTCTTCGAGATGCTCGCAGAGGTTCGGCTGCTTGTTAAGGCAGTAGAAGCACTTGTTGCAAGGTGCGGAATTAGCGGCGACGATATTCATTCCAACCTCGAATTTTTTGACTCCCTCACCAATTTCTGTAACTTCGCCTGCAAATTCATGCCCAATGATTTGTGGCGGGTGAACCAGCCGGTGTCCTCGTCTGTACATTTTGACATCAGTCCCGCAGGTTAATGTAACAACGCATTTGGCGACTAGTTCGCCTGGCCCGGGTCGCGGAATAGGAATAGATTCAACTTTAATCTCCCCGGCATTGTAGAATCTGACCGCACGCATTGAAGACATGATACAATCGTCCCTTACTTGTTCATTTAAGGATGGTTCAAATTACGAATTCTCGATGATAATTTTCCCAGCGGTCCTACCGTTCTCTGCAACGTGAAATGCCTCAGACAACCGGGTTAGAGGGAATCGATGAGTTATCATTTGCGTCGTATCTATCCTCTTCCGCTCGACGAGATCAAGCGCCAATCTCATCTCGAGCTCAGAAGTGGAGTAACTGGCCTCTAGAGTAATTTCGCGGAGAAATAGGCGACTAATATCGAGCGACAGAAGTGCTCCACGGGCGGGAACACCGAACAATAGCACGGTTCCACCTTTCCGGACAATGCCTAGAGCTGACTCGAAGGCCTTCGGATTTCCTGTAGCAACAATCGCGTGATCGACTCCGAGGTTATTTGTTTGCTTGAGGATTGTTTGGAGAGCATTCATACCCGGATCAAGAACGACGTCAGCACCTAACTTCGACGCTAAGTGCCGCCTGGTTTCGATAAGATCAACGGCAAAGATCTTTCCCGCTCCGTACAAACGTAACAGTTGAACATGCGTAAGCCCGACAGGCCCCACGCCGAATACTGCAACGCTTGAGCTTGAACGTAAATTAATTTTCCGGAGTCCTCTTATGCAACAGGCGGTTGGTTCGACCTGAGAACCTTCCTCGAAACTCGTGTTTGACGGAAGATGGTAGACTGTGCCCCCTTTGACAAGGGAGGCGGGAACACGGAAGTACTCTGCGAGGCCGCATGGGTCAAGGTTGCTCTTCGGGTAATCTTCACATAGGGTTTCTAACCCGTTCTTGCAGAAAGCGCAGCTTCCGCAAGATATGTGATGATGAACAATCACTCTCTCCCCTAATTCGAATTCTCGCACATTTTCTCCTTTCCTCTCCACGACGCCTGCAACCTCATGCCCTAAGATCGGTGGAGTAATTTGCTCCCCGGCGACCTTCTCCAGATCGGTTCCGCAAATCCCACAGGTGCGCATGTGAACTAGAATCTCGTCAGATCCAATCCTCGGAATGGGGTGTTCCCTTGACTCTACTCGACCTTTCCCGATAATGACCGCTGCCTTCATGTTCTTCGGCCTAAATTGCGAAGGAGGTGATCTATAACTTAGCCAGTTGATTCGTGATCCTTTGGATATGTAAAATTTTAGTTGCTTAAATGGTCGGACGATGAATCAAGCCTGAGGGGTAGCATGGGTTGAACCAACCTCGTGTAGTATACGCAATCGCGGAGAGCTGCCCCTTTGATTCACTACTCGTACGTGAAATGAAGAGGGTGGTTGGATCGTTGCTGCAACTCAATCTGAAAAGATTCAGAGTGCCCGAAAAGTCCATGGCGAAGTATTCTGCCCTCGACATATTGAAACAGGCATTAGAATTACTGTTCGAGTTTGGTCCTTCAGAGAAGAATTATCGCGAAGCTATTCGAACTATTCAAGTGTACTCTGAAGGGGATCTTGACATGATTCAAATTTTGAACTCAGGTTTCAAGTTTGTCGCGAATGCTGTGTATAACACGTATGCAGGTCAAAGGTGTGCGGAGAAGCTCTCTCCAGAGATTCTTTTCTTGCAAGGTGTACCGTTCGATCAAATCGACGTTGAACAGGCTTTCAGATTCGTTGGAGTCAAACCTCCTAACGCAGGTCCCCAAACTATCAAGAAGATGCACTTCCTAGATCAAGGGTACCAGCCCTATAGAGATTATTTGGATCGAATGGTTGGAGATCAGCCTCAAAAGGGAAGAGAAGAACATTGGGTCAAAGTCATAGAAATGGCTCTGTCAGAATCTTCCGGAAAAGCCCTTCTGCGCGTCGGCTCCGACCATCTTCAATCACACTTTGTCAGCTTCACCCGTAAAGGGACGGGAAACCTGATCACAATGCTGAACAAGCGTAGCATTGAGGTTAAAGTGGTTGAGAGAGTTCCTGATTTGAACCAAGTGTTCGGCAAGCACTAGATGCGATTTACCTCTTCCTCTTGCTCGGTACTAGTAGATACTGATACGCGTATCCTGCTAGTAGTGCTCCAATGATAGGTCCAACCCAATAGAGCCACAATCCTGAGTAGTAACCTGAGGCTATTGCCGGTCCTAGGGCGCGAGCCGGGTTTGCGGCACCGCCAGTTAATGGTCCCGCTATCAGGATGTCAGCCGTCAGAGTCATGCCGATTAGTAATCCGGAGGCTGCGGCGGGAACTCGATCAGTGTAGAGAACTGAATAGTACGAGAACATTAGGAAGAAGGTTATGATAAGTTCCACAACCAGTGTTATGAGTTCACTCCCACCTATCGTAGGACTGGGTGCTACGCTGCCATACCCGGTTAAGGCGCCATTACCAGGCTGAATGAAGATGTGCGTCCAACTTGCCAATACTGCGCCAAGAAGTTGGGCTACGATGTAGCATAGCCCGTCTTCAAAGTCTAACTTTCGTAATACTACCGCTGCTATCGTAATCGCTGGGTTAACGTGACAGCCGGAAATCCATCCAATCGTGTAAACCATTACCATTAGAATTAATCCGGAAGTGAAGGCAATCCCAATGAATGATGCGGCGGGTGACGCTAGGCCAAGAACGTTGGAAGCGAAAATCGTAACTGAAAGAGATCCGAATAATACAAGTGCATATGTTCCGATAAACTCTGCAATGTACGCTTGTCTTCCCTTTCTCATTTCGATCACTTCCGCATAGCACTCACGGTATAAAACCGTTCAGCTCTCAGTAACGCCAAAAAGGGCGGCTAAAACGAGGATAGCTCCGAGAATCGTTATTGTGCTGTAAACTTCTCCAAGGAAAATCCACGACATCACCATGGCTGCAACAATCTCGAGAATTCCAACAACTGAAGCAACTGTTGCTGTCACTGATTTCAAAGCTACAATCCACATTGCGTAAGGTAACACGGTGCATGCGATAGCCATGAAGAGAGCCAGCTCCCAACCTTGGGTAGGGATCGTTGATGAAGGAAGACTTCCAGCAATAACTGCACATGGGAGCAGAACGAGTGAAGTTGTAATCATGACTGTGGCTGAGAGTTGAATAGCATCCTGATCCTTATGCAAGAGAATCTGCTTGTGATGGACAGCGAAGAATGCCCAGACCACACCCGCCGAGAATACCAGGGCGTCGCCAAGGAGTTGTCCTCCCATTAGATTTGACAGCTCGCCGTTTGTCGTAATCATCGCGGCGCCGACAACACCCAGTAGGACGCTAAGTTGTTTTCGCTTACCGAACGATTCTTGAAATAGCCACCAACTTAGAGCAGCGATCAGCAGCACATTAAGGTCGACTAGCAGCGCGGTCTTAGCGGCTGTTGTGAACTCTAGCCCAACATACTGAAGTGTGAATGCTACACCATTCAGAGCACCTAGAAGCCATACGGATCTTTCCTTTAGCACTGCAAATTGGAATCGCCTTAGGATTAGGAGTACAACGAGTAGAATAGAGGCGGCTATGGCGAGTCTGAGGAACACGAAATCGAATGGGTTGATGTATGATAATCCGATCTTGCCGCCGACGAAGGAACCCCCCCATAAGATACTGGACAGAATTAATAGGCCCAACGCGGCAGGTTGAGCCTCAGACTCTGAGGAGCTGGATATCGTCATTGTAGATTGTCAAGTCAGAGTTGTTCGCCAATTCGGTACGCGTATATTGTGTGGCCGAGAAGTTCGTCAAACACTTGACTTGGTTTCCATCCTGGAACCTTGAAGTCGTGCGATACGATTCTGCAGCCCGGCCTCAACTCTTTCTCCATTTTGGGGCGAAGGCGTTCATTCGCGCTTGAGGTGAGATAGAGGGTTACAACGTTGGCCGAGGAAATGTCTACATCGAAAAAGTTCCCTCGAATAACTTTCACTTTTTCATTCAGTCCCAGACGGATAATTTCGGTTCTCGCTCGCTCTAACAAGTCCTCCCGTAGGTCTATTCCCGTAGAATTCGCACCCATCTCCTTTGCTGCCAGAAGAATCAGCCGGCCGTCACCGCATCCCAAATCGTAAAGGTTCTCTCCTGGTTTCAGTTCAGCTAGCTCGAGCATCTTCTTTGC
>CAZAGP010000059.1:0-5314 GCA_964484575.1 uncultured Candidatus Bathyarchaeia archaeon
TAGCGATTTAAGCAGTGTGTTTACTGTCGCGTTTTGATTAGTCTAATTTTCCTATGGAGAGGAATTCGTACTAGGGGAGAGATGACTGAAAGTGTTAGCGGTTTTTCGTGTTCAAGTTCCACCAGAAACTCATGCTAAGCCTTTTGAAGGACTCATGCAGAGTCTGCGTGCACTGGAAATGGATTGAGGAAAAGCTGTCTTGAGTCAAAATGGTCTCATGTGGATTGAGAAATATCGACCTAGAACGCTTGATGACATTGTGAATCAGCGGGAAACAGTTGAAGGCGTACAAGCTCTTCTGAAGACTCCTGAGACATTGCCACACTTACTATTCTCAGGCCCACCTGGAACTGGCAAGAGTACGATGGCGCTTTGCATAGCTCGCCATCTTATGGGTGATAATTTTAGGCGGCTTGTGTTAGAATTGAATGCATCCGACGAACGCGGGATAGGTGTTGTGCGCGAGAGAATCAAAGGATTCTCGCAAGTAATTCAGTCAGCGCCTTCCGGAGTTCAATATGGGCTTGTAATTTTGGATGAATGCGACGAAATGACTCGAGATGCTCAAACCGCTCTCAGAAGGATAATGGAGACTTCATCCAGAACGTGCAGATTCATACTCATCTGCAATTATCAGAGTGGGATAATAGAACCAATTCAGAGCCGTTGCTCAATCTTCCGTTTCCGACAACTCGAAAAGAAAGATGCGGTTGTTTACTTGAAGACAATTTGCAAAGCAGAACATGTGAGTGCTGATCAGGGCGTGCTGGAGCGCATCTTCGACGTATCGGAAGGGGACCTGAGAAGAGCAATCAACTCGCTTCAGGTAGCAGCGACAAGCTCGGAGGCGGGGAAGCTAAACCTCACTCAACTTAGCAAGATCGCCCCGGAAGATGAAGGTGACAGCGTCCGCGCTATGCTATTGACCGCTATCCAAGGTAACTTCCTGAAAACACGTGACCTCATGTACGAGCTAATGGGGAAGCGAGGTATGAGTGGCCGAGAAATACTCCGCACAGCGAACCGTGAAGTACTCCGCATCTCTGAGTTAGAACCGAAAAAGCAGGTGGAGGTGGTCCGTTTACTCGGTGAATATGACTTCAGACTCTCGCAAGGGGCGAATGAGGATATCCAACTAAGTGCCATGCTCGCGCAGATCTGTCTGCTAGGAAGCAAGTAACAACATGCAGGATAAGTCGTGGGTGGAGAAGTACCGCCCACAACATTGTGCAGACCTCATCGGTAACGAAGAAGGAGTCGCCAGTTTCACATCCTGGCTCAGATCCTGGGGCAAACTGGCTAAGACCAAGAAAGCTTCTCTCATAGTTGGTCCTCCCGGAGTGGGAAAAACTTCCCTCGCAAGGGCGGCTGCTGCAGACTTCAATTTCAGAGTAATTGAGCTAAACGCAAGCGATACCAGAACAGAGAAGACTATATCGAAGGCTATCGCACCGGCAAGTGCCTCACTTACGCTTGACTCATTCTCAGAGGCGAGTCAAAGTAACCTTATCCTTATGGACGAAGTCGACGGGGTCTTCGGTAGAGAAGATAGAGGCGGCTTAGGAGCCATACTGAACGCGATCGAAGATACGCCAATTCCGATCGTACTAACCGCCAACGATGTCGAAGACGAGAGGTTTGATGAATTAAGAAAAGTATGTTTACTGATCGAACTCCATGAACTTCGACCTCGACTACTCATTATCCTGCTCCGTAGAATTATGAACGAGGAAGGGGCGAAAGTAGATACTGTTACGGTTGAAACAATTGTTAAACGGTCACATGGAGATATACGTTCCGCCATTAACGATACGCAGGCGGCCGCTGCTGGACATCTTCATCCATTGAACGTCGCGCAACGAACACAGCTACTGGATATGGAAGCAACTCTCAGAAAGTTATTCGGATCTCACGAATTCAATGCAACAAGAGGCGCGTTGAACCAAACAGAAATCGCACTCTACAAGGATGATTTGCTCTTGCTGCTTCAAGATATTCTGCCCTACGTTTACAAGTCGCCCGAGAAGTTAGCCTCGGCATATGACACTCTTTCTCGAGCAGACATCGCCTATGGCAGAATTGGCGCAAGTAGATCTCGCGGTATCGCGCCGCCACCATTCAACTTGCCCAGACGCGATGCAGTTCCACAATGGAACTTACTGCCTGTCGCCTTGAATGAGTTAGCCTCAATAGGAATTCACGAGGTAGACTGTAGCGTCGACGATGCGCTCAAAGCCTCAACCCGTCCATCTCAAAAGACTGTTGAACGCTACCTTTACCGACTATGGACGGTTGATCGAATATGTGGAAGATTAGCTAGAGCTTGTCATGTCTCGAGGAAGACAGCTCGTCGTGACATTCTACCCTTTCTGATCGGACTCTTCAGAGTTGAGGAAGCTTCAGGAATAGACGCTGCAACTGCAATGGAATTGGAGGAAAGGGACGTAGAGTTCTTGAAGGCGGAGGCCAAGTCAGCACCCGCTCCCACAGGTCCCGCGGAGCTGCTGAACCCAAACGGTTTCAAGCTTTCCTTCATGGGAAAAGACAAATTCATTCAACTCATGCGACTCGGAATAAAGTATGACTCGAGCAACCGGCTCTTTTCACTACGACGAATGGACAGAATCGACTCAGTTGAAGAGGGTCTTTCACAGATAATCGGAAGGCCTGTAAAGTTCGTACGCTCAGAACCAGGCCCTGAAGAGAAACACACGGACCTCAGGATAGTCAAGACATGCTACGTTGACGCGAAAGAGGTACCTTGTGACTCTTGCGAGTTTATTGAAGTATGTCCAACTCATTTCTTGCAGGAACTGAAGTATTGCGTTTGTACCCAAACTCTATCCGACGCGCAAGCGTACGAGAAGTATGTTGCGAAAACTCAGGAATTACTGGAACAAACGAGGCCGTTAAAGAAAGTCACTGCAAAGAAGGCAAAGCCGGCTCGGAGAAAAACCTCTACCGCTCGCGACTAACCTTCAGCATGTGACCAATTTCAGGCAGAATCAGCCGCGTCATGGCCGTGTTAACCGCGTCGGGCGACCCGGGAAGACAGAAGATAAGTTTACCCTTCGATGATCCTGCTAGCGCGCGGCTCAGCATTGCGGGTGAACCGATCTTGTCAAAGCTGATCTTTCTAAAGAGTTCTCCAAACCCGGGAATAGTCTTCTGAAGAAATGGTGAGACGCTCTCAATAGTCAAATCCCTAGGCGATAAGCCTGTTCCGCCCGTTATGATTAGCGCATCGATTTGTGGAGAAGAGAGAGCTTTCCGCACCTGTTTCTGAATCATGCCTTTCGAGTCCGATATCAAGCATCTGCTGCATACTCGGTGACCGGCCTGCAAAGCCAATCTTTCAATGATGTTTCCAGACTTATCATCTGCCTGTTCGCCACGTTTCGTTTCGGCGAATTTCGAGGTACTACAAGTGACGATTGATACTCCCACAGATTTAGGTGACATGTGCTTATGCAGTTGTGATACTTTGCTCATTCATCTTCCCTTAATCTTCTTTGTCACCTTAAGGAAGTTAATTGCAGTCGACGGATATTGGCCTTCACTATCCTTCTCATATTGTTTCGTCATGTCCCAGATTGTTAAGAGGTAAGCTGACGCGCAGGTCAATGCCTCCATTTCCACCCCTGTCTTTGCTTCACCCTTCACGTAAGCCTCAACCTTGACCGAGTTATGGCTGATTTTGTGTTCAATCCGGACGGTTGTGAGAGGTATTGAATGGCAGAAGGGGAGAATCTGTGGCGTGTTTTTCGCGGCGAATATTGCAGCCACCTCAGCGGCTGCTAATGGATCACCTTTCTCGATCTTGCCGGACTTGAGACGCGCAATCGTGCTTGGTTTAAGCTTGATCTCTCCAACCGCAACTGCTTCTCGCGGCACAGTCTTCTTCGACGTAATGTCAACCATCGAAAAGCGGCGCATATCTAATCGAGATAAGAAGATGAGTTATGGGAGATAGCTGTTGCGCTCTCGTTAGTGATTTTAGCTTCTATGAGGTCTCTTACGATTTGACGTCAGCGCTTTTTCCAATTGCTCACGCATAGTGGAAGCGGGAACATTCTGCAGGCCCAGCAAAGTTGTTTTCCCGCGTACTCCTTCACCTGACTTGGAAGCTGCTATTATGCCGATCGCCCCTAGACCTCGAGCATACTTCCAAATCTGAGTGTGCTTTCTAGGTTCATCGCCATATTCCTCGCAGACTGCTTTGTATTCGCGCTCCACTACGCCGATGCTTGCGTATGCTTCTTGAGATTCCCCTAAGACTCGAGCTAGCGCCAGTAACATGTATTTCTCATGCGGAGAGAGGGCGGTGATGTATTCGCCTCGTAACGCTGGATACACGCTTCCTGCGGCTCTTCGAACATGATCAGTGGAAACGCGTTTCGATTCTTCAGAATCCGCATATTTGCCAGCACGCCATAATAGTTCAATTGCGTACCGTGCGTCGCCGCTCTGGCCTCCTATGTCGGCTACGAGTTGAAGAACTTCGTCAGATATCGTATTCTCCTTGAACGCAAGTTCAACTCGGTCTATGAGAATCGAAATCAATTGAGAAGAATCATACTTGTCCAGTTTGATGATGTTACGTTGAAGAGTATCAATAGTGCTTTTGTCAAGTTTCTGGAGATATTCCTGTTCACGGAGAATGCAGATGAGTGAGAGACGTATCGGTTTGCCGACGCGTTCTTCCTGAATGCGTGTAAGATTGTAAATCGGGTTGGGCCCTTCCGTTCGTATGAGATGTTCAAGTTCGTCCAGTGCAAGTATCAAGTGCATTTTCTTATCGTCAAGCATGTCCATCAACGTGTGCAAAAGTTCCTCTGGTGCGAAACCACGTTTCGGGAACTCGGGCTCGAACTGCGTCAGAACGCGCTTTATGATCATGAAGAGGCTGCCTTTCGCCTCACGACAGTTTACGTGGATATACTGAAGGTTGATTTTCCGATTTTTAGCTGCTCTAACAAGGTCAGCACCGAAACGCTGGCAGAGTACCGTCTTTCCAGTTCCCACGTCTCCAGTGATGAGTACACGTTGACTGGTTGAGAATGGGCTCTCGATAGAGAATCGAAAGAGCTGCGTGAGAAAACGCATCTGCGCGTCGCGATGCAGCAGCCGCGGCGGCATATATTCCAATGATAGGGGTGACTCGTCTTTGAAAACCGTAGGTGCACCTAACGTTTCGTCTACGATGTCTGATGACAATTGAACGAGAGCCCCTACTCTCGACAAGCTTAGATTACCTCAATCTTATGTGCTTTTGCTGCATGACGAGATAAAAACGAGAGAGCTAAGTGAAAAT
>CAZAGP010000060.1:0-3216 GCA_964484575.1 uncultured Candidatus Bathyarchaeia archaeon
TAAGGATAGGAAAGAGGAAATCTTCGTAGCCACCAAAGCAGGCCAACGTCTCTCGCCTCACACGGCAGAGGGCTACAATCAGAAGAACCTAGAGAGTTTTGTTGATCGCAGTCTCTCCAACTTGGATGTTGACTCAATCGATCTCCTTCAACTTCACTGCCCACCAATCGAGGTCTACAGTCGCCCGGAAGTGTTCAAGGCATTAGACGAGTTGCGACGGAAAGGAAAGATTCGGTATTACGGCGTCAGCGTGGAGAAGGTGAGCGAGGCATTGAAGGCAACCGAGTATCCAGACGTTCAAAGCGTCCAGATAATCTTCAACATGTTACGGCTTAAGCCGGCTACAGAGTTCTTTCCGACCGCCAAGAACCGCAAGGTCGGCATATTGGCGCGGGTCCCGTTGGCCAGCGGGTTACTAACAGGCAGGATTACCGCTCAGACTCAATTCCCCAAGGAGGATCATCGCAATTACAACCGGAATGGAGAAGCCTTTGATAAAGGTGAAACCTTCTCAGGCGTCGACTTAAACCGAGGATTAGAGGCGGTTTCCGAATTCAAGAAGCTTAAACCATCGAACATGAGCATGGCACAGTTTGCGCTCCGATGGATACTGATGTTCGATGCGGTTACATGCAGTATTCCAGGAGCAAAGAGACCTGACCAGGTGGATGACAATATGAAAGCGGGAAGCCTTCCGCCGCTAACAGATGAGGTCATGAAGGGAGTTCAATCAACCTACGACCGACTGATAAGACCTGAAGTACACGACAAGTGGTAAGTTCTCCACGACTGAGGGGAGTACCGTAGCCATAAGGTTTGACTTAACTCATTTCTTCAGAGAGAAGGGAACGATTACAAGTCCGATTATGAATGTTATAGCGCCAACAACTTCCCAGAACTCTGAACCAGTCATCACACTACCTGAGAGGATTCCCGCTCCCTGCAGAAGCCAAATCAAACCGAATACGGCAAGTATTACTCCAACTGCGGAAAAGATTCGCCGTTTCATGCTACCCCGCATGACCGTAACCTTAAACGGATTACTCTTAATCCGCCAAAAGTCATTTTAGTTTCGAAGAGCGGTCAGATTGGTGTCAGGTATTCCCTCATGAGTAAGCCGCATTGATGGCATCGGATAAGGCGCAGCAGGCGCCCATCCATGTCGAGGTCCTGCCCTATCTCTCCAATCGTTACGTGTGAGCACTCTTCAACAACGAGAGTTTGCATCGTTCTCTCACATTAGGAATAATTGGGTTAGATTTGCCTGGTTAAGTTCGATGTTACCGGGATTGATTCTGATCAGTGTCTCATTTCAACCGTCAGAGTTCTAGACGATTTACATTTCCGTCCAAGCGAATCCAGACGTGTACTACGATTGATCGCAAATGTAAAACTTCTAGAGGCACTCGCGAAGTAGATTTCGCAGGATGCTGAAGATGACTCGTCATTCGTGGGTTAACGAATTTCCTGGCGCAATCACCGTGAGCGACGCTGAAGGCGGCATTCTGGAAATGAATCAAACCTCAGCGGAGAACTTCAAGGATGAAGGTGGTATTGGACTGATCGGTAAGAACATGCTCGACTGCCATCCAGAACCCTCAAGAACCAAAGTCAAAGAACTCCTTGAAACGAAGCAGCCCAACGTGTATACGATTGAGAAGGGAGGGGTTCACAAGTTGATCTATCAAACACCTTGGTACGAGAATGGTGTGTACCGGGGCTTTATCGAACTCTCCCTAGTGATTCCGAGTGAGATTCCTCATTTCGTTCGCGACTGAATCCCGCTAAAGCGCATAATCCTCGTACAGTTCAACCGCGACCATTGGAATCATTGAACAAACGCCTATATGCAATGGAAGATGCGTCAGGTTTGACGGAGCATATGTTACATGAGTAAAGGTAGAGTTATCGTTCGTCACAAGGTTAACGACTTTGAAGCTTGGAAACCATTTTTCTATTCTGACGCGAAGCGGCAGCAAGATGCAGCTTGTACTCACTGGTACTTGACTCGTAACAAGCATGACAAGAACGAATTAGTGATAATCTTTGACTGCGAGGATTTGGATAAAGCTAAAACAGTCTTCTCAAACCCTAGCCTTGCAGAACTCATGAAAAGAGCAGGCGTTTCTGATCAGCCAACTATATTCTTCCTCGAGAACATTGAGGAGTGCGCACTCTAGAAACTGGTCACAAATCACATTATCTTCCGACGGTGCGAGGAGTCAACAGTATCAGACAGTTAAGGCTCTTCGCTAAACTTCAGAACCTTATCCTTCGTCTTGTCAAATGATACGATGCGCTCTGGCTTTATCGTTATCATAACTGCTCCTCCTTTCGCTACAGTTGACATTTCTCGAGCAAACCTCGCTGCTTGTCGTAAGGGCATGTACTTTTCATAGAGTGCTATCGAGTCTCGGAATGAATACTTACGCTCCAGTTTCGCTTTACCCCAGATCAAGACTCCTCTACCTGTTTCCGGGTCATCCACGAAGACTGTGACGGTATTGTTACGACTTAAGTTTCTAACTTTCCGGGTCGCAGCAGGCGTCAGCATGATCATTTCGGCATCGTTGTAGAGATACCAGAGTGAAGTAACATGTACTGTCCCGTCCCTATTCAGGCTGCAGATCTTCGCAGTCTTCTGTTCTTTCAGGAAGCTGAAGATTTCGTCCTCTGTTAGAGGAGGAGGCTGAGTGTATGACATTAGGGATCATCTCGATGCGAATGTGGTTCTTTAAACCCGTGCAATTCTTCGAGGACCACACATACAAAGTAATATCACTATCGCCCCTTAATCGTTCTTTTTCAGTAGGAAGCTCGCCAAAACGGGTCAAGCCAAGAGTTATTTGTGAATTGCCGCTCTCGCCTCCGAACCAGATTGGGTGACCAGCAAGCTAGTACCCCGCACTCTCATTCAAGAGCCAGAAGCTACTTTCTGTTGACCGTTCTGAGTATTATTTGGGGACTGGCGTTCGTTGCAATCAGATATCTTGACTTCGAACTGACCTTCGTAGATCTAACCCTGCTACGATGGATCGTGGCAAGCGCAGGATACATTGTGCTTCTCGCTTTCATCGGGAAATCGAAAATCCCCTTTGAGAAAAAGGACATTCCGAGGTTGCTGGTTGTAGCTTTCTTTAATGTCGCTGGATACCATCTTTCTCTAAACTATGCTGAGAAGACTGTTTCATCTGGTCTTGCTGGCCTACTGATCTC
>CAZAGP010000061.1:0-5501 GCA_964484575.1 uncultured Candidatus Bathyarchaeia archaeon
ACCGCTCCTTCGAATTACTTTGAAGGCGGGTTCGACTCCGGGTCCAAGAATCGTTTTCCCCATGTGAATCTCGTAGCCTCTCATCTCTCGGCCTCGACAGTTCTCTAGAATTACCCCTTTTCCAATTGAAACTGCAGAAACCCGTTCAGTGACCTTCTCATAACTGTCAAATGTTGTATCAACGTCAAGAAGACCCAGTCCCTCAACGACTTTGGGGGAGCCTGATTCAAGGCCACTTTCGTCGAGTATGTTCTTTCCCAGCATCTGGTAACCCCCACATACTCCGATTACAGGCTTGCCTTGTCTTGCAAATTCCCTTATAGACGAGTCCATTCCCACCTCTCGCAGCCATTTCAGATCGTCAACAGTATTCTTCGTGCCCGGCAGTATCAGCAAGTCTGCACCTGTCAAATCATCTTTACAACGGGCGAAGATCACGTTCACCATTGGATGAACCTGAAGCGACGCAAAGTCTGTGAAATTAGATATTCTAGGAAACTGCACGACAACTACCCTTACTGGTTTGGTTCGGTCCACGTTCGCATGGTCCAAAGAGATTGAGTCCTCTTCTGGAAGTCGCAGACTTTCTATGTAGGGCAGAACACCTAGTACTGGCACCCCAGTCATCTCTTGAACAATCTCGAAACCAGGCTTGAGTAACTCCATTTCCCCTCGGAACTTGTTCAGCACGAAACCACGGACCCTGGCCCTATGCCGTGGGTTAAGCAACGCCATGGTTCCAACGATGCTCGCAAAGGATCCTCCCCTTTCGATATCCGTTACCAAAATGACGTGAGCATCCGCAAGGTCAGCGACTCTCATGTTTGCGATGTCGAACTCGTAGAGGTTTATCTCAGCCGGGCTCCCAGCCCCTTCGATGATAATTACGTCGTACTCCTTCGAGAGCCGTTCGAATGATTGCTTGACTCCTTCGAACCCGACGGTTAGCGCGAAATCGTGCCAATAATCATGAGCGCGCATATCCTTGTAGGGCTTCCCATGAAATATGATCTGACTTGCCATGTCTCCCTTCGGCTTCAAGAGTATAGGATTCATGTCCGCTTTGATGGCTGTTCGAGCAGCAAACGCTTGGAATGCTTGAGCCCTAGCTATTTCCTCTCCTGACTCGGTAACGAACGAATTCAGCGACATATTTTGAGATTTGAATGGAGCTACCTTGAGACCGCGATCGGCCAGAATCCTGCACAAAGCAGCTACAAGGGTGCCTTTCCCGGAATGGGATGAGGTCCCTTGGATCATTAGCGTTCTTACCAAGGTTGATTTGCGCTCTACTAGTTTCCCTAATATACGGATTGGGGCGCACGAAGCAAATCAATTGTCAACGTTCGCGAAATTGGCAGCAACCAAACGTGTTCCTGGGCTATGCGGGTGAATCGCCGCAAGTTCTACAGAAGTCCATTACTTCGAGAAGGTATGCTCCACAGCCGCGACAGATTTTGGAGCCCTCACCGAAACCTCGAGGACTACCGAATTCTTTCTTGTAAGCTTCATAATAGAAGAGGTGCTCTTTGTCTCTGATGTGGACGCCGTCAGATTGTAAATATTCTTTAGCTTTGTTATTGAATTCATTATCAGAGATCTTTGAGCTAAAGTAGTTCGGTAGTGTCGATGTCCCGGACCCGCGTTCGATTGGCATCTTCGTTCTCCAAACGATTTCGGATGGAAGTAGGCTCTCGAAGGTTTTTCTAAGAATCCATTTTCCGTATATCTGATCATGTTCCTTGCGTATCTTCAATTCCGGGTCGATGTTCATTGCGAATTCTTTAAGGGTCTGCTCCAAGAGTGGAATTTTGACGTTCATGCCTAAGGATTTCGCTAACGATGCTGAAGCGAAACGCATGACATTCCACATGTTCCGTAAGCTTTTGACGAGTTCGTCGTAACTTCTACCAAATAGGAAGCTGTAGCCCGCAAATAGTTCATCGCCGGCGTCCCCTGTCATAACGTCACTGATACCATGATCTTTAGCTGCTCGAAGTCCAATCAGAATTGTCGTATCGTTCCGGATCTCCATCGGGTCGAAGGAATTCATGATCTTAACCGCGTCCCTTGTCGCGTTCTCTGCAACTGTCTCATCGATGGGGATTACGACGTGCTCAATCCTGAACTTCTCGGCAATGATCTTTGCGAACTTAACGTCTGGTGCATCATTTAGCGAAACCGTGAAACCTGTAAGCTTCAATTTCCTACTTGCGACCGCGGCTACTATCGACG
The DNA here is from genome assembly GCA_964484575.1 of uncultured Candidatus Bathyarchaeia archaeon. Taxonomy (GTDB): domain Archaea; phylum Thermoproteota; class Bathyarchaeia; order 40CM-2-53-6; family 40CM-2-53-6; genus FEN-987. The sequence continues at coordinate 2,236 of CAZAGP010000061.1, forward strand.
AGTCAAGGCCACCCGACAACAGAACACCATTAGCATAGTTATTCTCAACAGCCACATCGACCAGCTTTCTTAACTGAAGACAGGTCCCTTCGATGGTGCTATCTGGCAAACCTCTAATCACGTGAGAGGAGTGAACTAGCCGGCGTTATATTTATGCGAGTTCAATCAGTACAAAGCGTCGTGCCTAGATCTCTAAGCGAATCTGCGATTATGACTGGTCAGTTCTCTATCCCAACTAGAATTTTGCATTCTCTATCCCAAACAAACTCTCGCGCTGAGAGTTATCGCTCACTTGTATCAACCACGCAGAAGAGGTTGCCGTCAGGATCTTCCAAGACGATGAAATCATCACCCGGATCATAGGTCTGTGGATGACGCTTCGCTCCTGTCTTGAGCAATCTTTCAACCTCAGCCTGCTGATCGTTAGTATAGAGATCGAAATGTAGCCAGTTTCTGCCCGTGAGTTTCTCCTCAACTGCGACCTGATTCAGAGACACATTGACGTTTCTTCCGCTAGGATCTCGGAGAATCACCCAGCCGCTTCGAGCTGGCGCCTTCGGAACATAGTGGAGGGCATCCTGCCAGAACGCTATCATCTCGTCGAAGTTAACGCAATCGATAACTACAGATCCTATCCTTAAATCGGATGATTCAGCCAACGTAGCTCGCCTTAACCCTAGCAGTCTGTCTTCATATGAGTTGTCGTTTAGGTTTCTTTGCCTTTTACTTCCAGAAATCGACCGGTACTTTAGTGATCGTTTTAGGCTTCCCAGTTGTCACAATCACTTCATTCTCCACGCAGACCGATTCCTTAGCTGATCGCACGTCAGGTTCCACGCAGAAGACCATATTCTTCTTGATCCTTCCATTAATGCCGGGAAAGAGGTAAGGTTTCTCTACGATTTCGAGTCCTATGGAGTGGCCGAATGCGGAAATGGAGACGTCAGTTCGCTGAAACTGATTTAGCGCGGCAATTGAATCTTCCACGCCGCCGTTGTCGGTCAGCGCGTTACTCATTGCGTGAGTGGCTTCATTCGCCAGCTCGATTAGCATTCGCTGCTGCCTACTCGGACGACCTACAGATCCCATGCGCAAAATGTCAAACCCGTAGGAGTTCACCCAGCCAACGAAATCAATCGAGACAAGTTCACCAGTACGGACCTTCTTACTTGATGCGAAAGGCCAACGTATCCCCTTCATCTTCTCTAACCCAGATTGGACCCTGTCTCTTACGACATAATCAGCACCCGCGTCCATAGCTGTCTTACGAGCAACGCTACCTATGGCACTCTCGGTCATTCCGGGCTTTATTGCATCAACTGCTGCCCAGAGAGCCGTATCAGCAACCCTTGATGCTTTTTCTATGAGTTTGAGTTCATTTTCGGTCTTGATCATCCTTTGCTTAGCGATGATGTCGTCGCGGAATTCGATTGAAACATGAGGAAGGGAACGTTTCATTTCCTCCATGTAGATCACGGGAAGAATATCACTGCCTGCTAGTGCTAACTTTCCGCTGGGAATGCATTCTTGGATTGAATTGATCAAATCCTGCGCGAAGTTTGTTCCAGTCCTGCTTTTTCCGACGCCGACGACGGAGTCAGCACGGTACCCTAAGGGAGCAATCAGGGTGGTCTCTCCTTCTTTCGGAACTAGAAGGGCACTGTATCCTAGACCTGAAACTGACTCGGTTCGCGTGCTATACGGAAAGGCGTTCTTGTGTCCACAAAGATAGCATACGTTTCCATCCCTCTCGACGTACCCTGAAATAGCGATCAGTCCCGCGTAATCCTGTTCCTGAACTATCGCCTTGACCGCTTCCAGCCTAGCTCGGTATTCAGACTCGGGAATTGTATGTGAAGCCAAATCTTACTCCACCTTAAGACTGGATGGTTTTGAATTAACGGTTTCTCTCCGCTAAGAGAATCCTGTTCGATTTACTGAGAAAGCGTTTATGATCATGTGGTAGTATGCTCTAAGTGTTCGAAGGAGGTCGATTAATAATGCTTGACACTCGGCATCCGAATTTCGGAATCATTGAATTTTCGGGATCCGCCCATGAAAGAGGCTTCCAGTACGGAGAGAAGTTTGCTGAGAATATTTCAGAGATGCTTAACCGAAGTTACGGTTTCTATAAAGACGTTGCGAATCTGTCGCGGGCAGAAGTGCTTAAGACCGCAAGCAAATTTCGACCTTTCATCGAGGAATATTCAGATGAGATTGCTCAAGAACTGCAAGGGGTAAGTGACGGCTCAAAAAGAACAATAGAAGAGATTACGCTTCTGACAGCGTTCAATGAAATTCAGTTCTATTATGCTGCCGCGAGAGTCACGTACGGTAGAACATCAGGTTGCACATCATTCTGTGTGACCGGAGCGACATCCGAGAACGGTGAAACAATTATCGGACAGAACAACGACGGTAGTCTGCAACCAAACCTTGACGAATACGATTTCCTCATGAAGTTGAGAACCGACTCCGGCGTCGAATTATTGACGTTGACGATAATGGGCTGCCCCGCCTTCGTTGGATTAAACTCCAAGGGGATTGCTCTCTGCATCAATGCCCTAAGCGATGGAGAATTCAGAATTGGAGTACCATTCTCCGTCATCACAAGAAAAATCCTCGGCTCTAAGAACATAGGTGAAGCCATTGACGCCGTTATAACGCCGGAGAGAGGAGCAGGCGCGAACTATTTGATAGCGGATGAAAACGGCGAATGTTACGATTTCGAAACAACGGCCAGAGGGTTCAACTACTTCTACATAGAGAAACATCTAGGGCATGCAAACCATTACTTAACCCGAACCATTTCAGGAAAGGAGATGGCGCACCCAACCCGCGTCAGCACAATCGTTCGCGGTAACAGGATTAACAAACTCTTGAATAATTATTCAGGTAAGATCAACATTGAAACATGCTTCGGCTTTCTGAAGGACCATGTCAACTACCCTACATCAATATGCACTCACCCAAACGAAGACCTCCCACCTGAAATGGTCATGAAAACAATGGACGCGGTCGTTATGTCTCCAGCTAGGAGGGAACTGCACATCACACGTGACAACCCATGTAAGATTCCTTTCAAGAAGTACACGTTAGAGTGAACGTTCATCATATGTCACGTTCGATGGCCCTTCAAGAAGAGACGCATCGAGTCGGCTGACAGAGGTTTGGTCACTAAAGTTCTTTGACGACCAGGTCCCGGACTACTTTGAAGCCGGGCAGTGGATCGATCGTTATATCCCCTGAGACCTCAGTGTGACATG
>CAZAGP010000062.1:0-5550 GCA_964484575.1 uncultured Candidatus Bathyarchaeia archaeon
ATGAGAGTTGGCGTACTCCCTATGCATCGCACGACTGAATCATCTGCGCGCTGCGCAATCGTTCTATCATGAACAAGGAAATATTCTGCGACGGAGCCGAGTCTATGAATCGCATCATTGCTCTCTGTGATTATTGGTTCATTAGGGGCGTTGGCACTCGTCATGATTAAAGCCGGGTCACTGGTTGAGTTGAAGATGAGATAGTGCATTCCCGTGTAAGGCAGCATCACCCCCACGGAATCCAGGTTAGGTGAGATCAAGTCGGAAAGACGGAACGGGTATTGCTTGTGCAGCAGAACTATGGGTCGCATGTAGGATTCGAGTTGTTCGCGTTCGAAAGATTTGACTTCCGCGAAGGTTAGCGTTGCTTCAAGGCTACGTGCCATAATGGCAAACGGCTTATTCCTTCTCTCCTTACTTCGTCTCAACCTTTCAACAGGGCCGTCCTGAAGGCTTGAAGCGGCTAGGTGAAATCCTCCATTTCCCTTCAGCCCTAAAACGTTCCCCTCCGAAAACAGTCTCCCTACCTCTCTGATTGGGTCATTGACATCGACTGGTTTACCAAAGTTGTCGAGCAACGTCATCTTTGGACCACATACTTGGCAGGCGATGGTCTGAGCGTGGAATCTTCGATCAAGAGGATTCGAATACTCGGCTTGGCAGTTGGGGCACATTGCGAACTGGCTCATTGTAGTGTTCGGTCGATCATACGGGACGCTAAGAATCGTTGTGTACCTGGGGCCGCAGTTAGTGCAGGTTATGAAGAAGTAGTTGTGTCTCCGATCAGTTGAGGACCTTAACTCATTAAGGCAGTCGTTACATATTGCAATGTCAGGCGGTATTACTGAACCGCTCTTGGACCTCTCCTCACTACTTTTCTCAATAGTAAAATCTACCAATCCCTCCTCGGCTTCGGAGTAGTTGATCTGGACGTTGTCTAATCGTGCGAGGGACGGTTTTTCCCGATTCAACGATTGTAGGAAGTCATGTATTCGTGATTCTTCTCCTTCCAGAATGATCTCGACGACAGCATCAGCACGATTCCTAACGAATCCCTTCAATTCTTGGCGTTTGGCTATTCTGTAGATGAATGGTCTGAACCCTACACCTTGAACGATTCCGCTGACTACGATAACAGCCCGCAAAGGATTCGTCAACTTCAACGTAAGGACGGACCTAAAGGATTTCCCTGCTTCGCTAAACGCTCACCGCGGTTTGTGATCGCCAAGAAAATGCAAGAAAATGCACGGAAATGTTCTGAGTCAAAGACGAGACGCGAACATGGAGTCTACATTACAAGCAATGATTACACCAATGTGATTATATCACTGCTTGAACTGGAACGCAAGCGAACAGGATGTGTCAACTTCCAGATTTATGCCGAAGACGATGATTTACCTCGTCCCATACGTGCTGATCTCAACGTTTCAATATCAAGTTGCTCAGGATGGTCTAAAGTATTCTTCACCGTTCCTTCTTATGGGCCTACGATATCTAATCGCATCAGTAGTTCTCTTCGCGGCAGCTCGCTCGTTTAAGCCGATCTTAAACAGAGATACAGTTCTGTTATCGCTTATGACGTGTGGGAGTACGGGGTTTTGGATTCTCGGGTTAGAGTACGTTTCAACTTCAGAGTCTGCTGTGCTGAGTTACACGATGCCTTTGATAGCAATCCCAATGTCCTACCTAGTCTTATCCGAGAAAGCTTCACATAGGGAGTGGCTTGGTGCCGCAGTCGGATTTTTCGGGGTTTTAGTTTATTCGTTTGTGGTATTCGAAAACAGAACCCTATCCGCTCTCGGCGCAGTTCTAACCTTAATGAACGCTTTCTTTTGGGCGATGTACACGATCTACTACCGTAAACTGAAGGATCAGGACCCCACCATGACTGTGGCGACGCAACTCCTTTTCGGAGCCCTCGTATTCCTTCTGCTAACACCGCTAGATTTCTGGGTGAACGTAACTCCCGTATTCTGGTTCGACGTGACCTACCTATCCGTATTCAGCGCTGCTGTTTCCTTCTTGCTGTGGAATACTATGGCGAGGTTGCAACGGGTGGGTAAAACGTCGACGTTGATCTATTCCACACCGCTCACGGTAACTGCCTTGCAGTTTATTGAAACCTCTATCCCGCCACAACCAATATCATTGATCGGCATTTGCCTAATGATCTTCGGAATCTCCCTTGCGAGATTCTAAACGAGACCGATGCTTTATCGCAAATAAATCTCGCGAATCAGCCTGAATCCGGAGTTAATTTACCGATCTTCACTGTTTGCCTTTGATAACCGACGCCGCTTTGCGTTGACATTGAACAGTTGAAAACGTATTCGATAATGTTTCTATTAACTTGACTCTTCTGCGATCGAAATACATCAAATGGAATTCGAACGAGGAAAGTGTGTCTGTAATCTTAAGGGCGACAGAATTTGACTCGTTTCGGAGGCTAAGCTTATTGACAATAAGGTGAGAGACCCCTCGTATGGATGAGAAGCTTCAGCTGCTTCATCGCGGATTACTTGTGGAGTATGCTAGTTTGGCTTGGATGATTATTGAGAGCCTCGTGGCCGTTGGTGCCGGTGTGTCGTCAGGTAGTCTCGCGCTTCTAGCGTTCGGTGGGGACAGCTTCATAGAATTAGCTTCATCCTACACGGTGGCAGACTATCTCAGAAGAGTAACGAAAGCTGAGAATGGTGAGAGCGAACGAGCTGAAGGCGTTACGAAAATCACAACAGCTCTCCTCTTCATACTGATTCCCGTTATAGGTTTAGGAGCATTGTACACCTATCTCTCGGGGCTCCAAGCGGAAGCTTCACCACTAGGCATCGCTGTCTCCCTAGGCGCTGTAGTATTAATGCCCGTCTTGTGGTACGAAAAGAAACGGATCGGAAAAGCCGCTGACTGTTTACCACTAACCTTAGACGCAGTCGAGTCTGAAACCTGCTTCCTAATGTCAATCACCTTACTCGCCAGTTTGCTCGTTAATTACTTCTTGAAAATCTGGTGGGTAGATTACGTAGCAACCATCATCATACTCGCTTTCGTCGCGAAAGAAGCATTAGAATCACTCTCGGAAGCGAAAGAGCCGTAACGCCTCACCCGTCATCGACGACGAATTAGAAGTCGTCGAGTCCGGCATAAGCTCATATTATGATCTCTTCCACTGTAAGGGCTGCCACATAAGCTAACTGTGAAACAACCGGATAGTTGGCGTAGTAATGGAGGAGCGTCTCTTTTCTCACGATGGCCTTTTCCTGCTCCTTTCCACGTTCCTGAACTCAATCCCGATTGGTTTCATCAATGTTGTGCCTCTCGTCTACCTAGCAGAGATCGGCTACGATCCTTCCACAATAGGAATCATTTACTCAGCCAGCGCGATAGCGACAACGCTCGCAATGATTCCTTGCGGACTCCTTGCGGACAGGTGTGATAGGAAGAAGCTGTTGATGATCGGAACTTTTCTTCCGTGCATTTCGTACACCATTTTCGGATTAACTTTAGACTCAACACTGTTGACGATAGCGAGCATTATTGGAGGTGTAGGCTTCGCTGGAGGCTTGGGCTCCGCGATTGTGACTCCAGCACTGATTCCTATGCTTGCCAGTTCTACGTCAATCAACAGGAGGTCGACGCTTTTTGGCGTTTTGATGGCTGCATGGTCCGTTGCCCTCACGATAGGCTCAGCGATTGGTTTCCTACCAACCTTGTTGAGTTCCTACTTTGCCCAAAGTGAAAGCTCGGCACATTTTCAGTCATACTTCATAATGGCCGGAATCGCTGCAGTCGCAATGTTCCCTCTCTATTTTGTGAAGGGAACGGGAGATGGTTACGATCTCAAGAATACAGATAGCAGTCCGTCTTCAACAAGTTTCATGCGGAAGAGACAAGATGGTTCGGATAGATTTGATGCTGCCGCAACCTCTCGGTCTAGGATCATTCAGTTTTCCATTGTCTTCGCATTCTCAGGTTTTGGGTTGGGAGTTTTAGTGCAACTCCTTCCAACGTGGTTTGCTCTGCGTTACTACGTTTCGGAAAGCACCATTGGATTCTGGATGGCCTTATCTAACTTAGCAACAGTAGTCTCGATTCCTTTGATCCCAAGACTCGTAAGCAGGAAAGGCGCCGTATCCACTGCGGTGGCTACAGGAATTGTTGGAGCATTCCTACTCGCGCTAATGCCTTTCGCGACATTCGAAACGGCGGCTTCTCTATTTGTTATCCGCGGCGTCGTAATAGGTGTGTCCTGGGCGGTTCTGCAATCCTACATGATGAGTGTCGTAAGCGAGAACGAGAGAGCAACTATCATCGGGTTTACTTATACAGCATGGGGAATTGGCGTTTCACTTGGCATCTTTGTGGGTGGGGAGCTTCTTAGTTTTGGCTTACTTACGTTAATATTCGTTTCAGGAGTAATCAGCTACTTACTCTCATCAACGGTGTTTTCCCTCTTTTTCAGAAAACTTCGACCACATGACGAGGGAATTCGATTCAACATACCAAGAGTCAGCGACTGATCCTTGCCTTCAATAGTGAAGAAAGTAGGATATTGCCCTGCAATACTGCGAGAGCCCTAAGGGTAAACCATCATCTTTTCTAGTCCGTGTAATCAGCCGACTCCCACTACTGAAGTTGTGACCACTCCCGTGGTCATCGCGACGTTCTGATTCGAATCCTTGATATGCTATGTCGATTCGAAGATGCCTACCGGATTCCCTTCTGGATCCAACCCGACTGCAAAAGCTCCCATGTTTGGAATCGGGGTCTTCGGGATGATAATCTTGCCGCCGAGGTTTTGAATTTTCTTACTGAACTCGTCAACTGATTCAACCATTACGTAATTAACTGGCCGTTGATTTGAGTCCATTTTCTTCATAATTCCGCCATTCGCACCCGGAGTACTCATCGCCTTCTCCATGTTCCCTGCTGTTCCTGCTCTTGTTTCAATCGTCCAGTAGTCTCCCATTGCCCCCATTGGCATCTTTTCAATCTTCCATCCGAAGAGATTCTTGTAGAAGTCAGATAACTTCTCGGGGTTAGAAGCGGGGATTTCGAAGTGAACAATTGTGTGATCCAAGTCTTTCACAAAATGTTCGCCAATTTTCTGATATTAGGTGTTATCCCTTTGCTGGAGGAGGAGTATGGAGCGGTAACTACCGCTTCATAATATCATGGTCTTCACATTTCGGCACCCTAAGAACCGGCCGAGGTCAGACGCTTGCTCCCGTATCTTTGACGAGGCACGGTGTGAGGGCTTGATGAATGGCGTAACGCGGACCTCAAGTTCGTCCTTGCGTAGCATATGGGACCAGACGCCCTCGGCCCGACCGTCTACTAGGACGACGGGCGAGACCCATCCCTGCGGTCGATAGATTCTCTTGTGATGTTTCTCATCCACAATGTTCCGATGAGACTTGTGTCCTAGGAGGAAAGAGTCGAAGAAAGGGAGCAGACGGACACCGCGTTCTTCAATCTCCGCAGCCTCAAGTTCCGGGAGGTCAGACCGAAGGATCGACGCCGATCGCCCATCGACCTCGACTTGAGCCATCTTCT
>CAZAGP010000063.1:0-4464 GCA_964484575.1 uncultured Candidatus Bathyarchaeia archaeon
TCAGGGGGCGTCGACGACGTGTTCGCCTTGCTAGTCTCCGGGAAAGAGAAGGATGAGCTGGCTGACGAGATGGAGAAGATTGCTGAGGAACGAAAGATTTCTGGATTCAAGAGAGACGCTGAGAACCTTCGTAACTCGGAAGCTACCGTCCTCATAGGAGTTCGTGGCGATAAGAGTTTCAGCTTGAATTGTGGGGCATGCGGGTTTGAAACTTGCGGAGAATTTGATCAGGCTCAAAAGAGGGAAGGTATGGATTTTGTCGGGCCAAATTGCATTTTCAAGAGTCTTGATCTTGGAATCGCGTTAGGATCCGCGGCCAAAACCGCTAGCCTCCTGAACGTGGACAACAGGATAATGTACCGGATCGGAACAGCGGCGAGACGTCTGAAATTAATGCCAGAAGCCAGCGTCATAATGGGAATACCAGTATCTGCTAAAGGCAAGAGTATCTACTTCGACCGTGTTCCTAAGTAGGAACTGTTCTCAACAAATCTTCGCTAAGCAGACTCAAGATGTGTGAAGCTTGATCACGAGTCCAATTTTGTTCCAGGGTTAAGGATTTTGTTAGGATCGAAAGCTGTTTTTATCTTCCTCATCAACTCGAACTCCTCCTTCGGCATGAACCTGGGAAGCCTTGAGGTTCGAGTCTTTCCGATGCCATGTTCACCAGTTATTACGCCTCCCGTCTTCGTTGCTATTTCGTAGATTTCATCACGCACTGCGTCAGCGATTCTTTCCTGACCTTTCATTATGTGAACGTGTAAGTTGCCGTCAGCTGCGTGACCGTACACCGGTAAGTGTGTCTTGTTAGCGTTCGCGACCTGTTCAACTGATTCGATGACCTTCTCCAGGGCTGCTGGGGGCACAGTTATGTCCAGTATGTCGAGCGTTTCATTCTTCAGAACTGTGTAGATGCTGCTCCTGATTCTTAGGATATTGTCTTGGTCCCGTTTTGGTTCGGCTACGAACGTTTCGTGTTTCGTATATTTACTGCAGATTGTCGCGACCTTGAGGCTTTCAGAAAGGACCCGATCGTTATCTGCTTCAGCCATTATGATAATGAGATAGAACTTGCCGGTTGAAACAGGCCAATTTACACCCAAGTACTTTGCGGTCCTTTCAACAATTTCCTTCTCTACGTATTCAACGGCGAGGGGTGTACTCACGTTCTGCAGAATCATTGGAACTGCTGAGAACGCGTTGAGCCTCTCATCGAAGGGTATGATGAGCGTTAGAGTTGCTTCTGATTTCGGATACAAGCGGAGAGTAGCTTTAGTTATGATTCCTAAGGTGCCTTCGCTGCCGATAAGAAGTTGCATGAGATCATAGCCGACATTGTTCTTGTGAACTCTTGCGCCTAGGTTGACAATTTCACCGGTCGGAAGTACGACTTCTAATGCTCTGACTTGATTTCTCATCACACCGTGCCTCACCGCCCTTGAACCTCCCGCGTTCGTGGCGACAAGACCACCAACCTGAGCGTTCTCATCGCCTGGGTGGGGTGGGAACGAGAATCCAGCCGTATTTGCTTCAGCTGCCAGCTTCTCTAAGGTCACTCCGGCCTCCGCGATTGCCATCATATTTTCCTTGTCTACTTCGATCTTGTTTAATCGCTCTAAGGAAAGAATTATTCCGGAGGTTGTTGGAACTGCGCCTCCAACTAGTCCTGTTCCGCCTCCACGCGGATAAACATCAATGTGATATTTGTTGGCAAGTCGCATGATTTCGGAGACTTGCAGAGCATTGGCCGGCTTCACGAGCACTAGGTCGTCAGCAGGCTTGGGTCTTATTGCTGCTGGGCTCTCGTCTGTTAGGTAATTGAGCATTTGTTCTTTCCGTGTGATGACGAAGGCCTCTCCGAGAATCTTTCCTAATTCCTGAACTGCGATCTTATCCATCAGATATTGCTCCTGAAACTTTCGCTTGAGTAACCAGTGCGTGGGCTGCGTCAACTGCTCTCTCCGCTGTTTCATATACGGGAATTCCGATTGCCTCAATTCTCTTCGACATGTTTCTAGTGTAGGCGCCGCCCGCAGCACAACAGATGATAGGTGTGCGTGATTCCGTAGCCCTGCCTAGTACGTCTACTATACCTTCATCGAGTGGTGTATCCTGGAATACGAAGAAGGGCATCATGATGCTTACAGCAGGGTCTTTCGCGAGGGTATTCATCGCGGTTTCGTAGTCACGCGACGTCGCGCTGCCTGTTAGATCTACTGTCGTCTCGCTTAGTAGTGAGTAGGCTGGCAACTTGGAATTTAACTCGGAAATTGTGCTCATTGAAAGCTTGGCTATGTCCATTTTGTATCGCCTCAACCGATCTGCTGCCATAACGCATAGGCCCGCTCCATTCGTGATCATCGCAACATTAGAACCAGTAGGCAAGGGTAGGAGCATGAGGGCATGGATTGCGTCGAACAGTTGTGTAACATCTTCTGCGGTAATCATGCCCGCTTGCTCAAAGGCTGCTTTCGCAATTTCGTATGATCCAGCCAACCATCCAGTGTGTGACTTTGCTGCTTTCGATCCAAGGTCCGTCTTTCCTGCCTTCAAGATGACGATAGGTTTACGAGGCGTTATTTTCCTGGCCGCGTCGTAGAGTTTACGGCCATTTCCTAATCCTTCAGCGTATATGCCAATGATGGAAGTTTCGGCATCTTGGCTGAGAAAGGCCAGTAAGTCACCTTCGTCCACGTCACATCGGTTTCCATAGCTGACAAACTTGCTGACTCCTACCCCCTGCTCTGCCGCCCATTCCAAGATTGTGGCGCCGAATGTTCCACTTTGTGTGATGAATGCTACGCGCCCTCCATTCGGGCGGAGCATTCGTTCATGAGACTGGAAGAACGTATCTAATCTGCTGTAACCGTCGAATATTCCAATGCAATTTGGGCCGATTATTCTGACGCCGAATTTTCGAGCGATTGAGATAATGTCCTTCTCTATGTGATCGTTTCCTGTTTCCTTGAAGCCGCCTGACACGATTACTAGAGCCTTAACGCCTTTAATTCCACACTGTTCAACGATGATCGGGGCGAGTCTTGCAGGTGTCGTCAGTATTGCAAGGTCTATTTCCTCTGGGATGTCGGCAATGGTCGGATAACACTTCAAATCGAGGATCGTCGCAGAGCCCGGATTAACCGGATACACTTTCCCCTGATAATCGTACTTAGAGACACTTCTGAGAATTTCATGTCCGATTTTTCCAGGAATGGCGGATGCTCCAATCACCGCTACCGATTTGGGCTTGAAGAAATTTGACAGCGAACTAGTATCGGATGAAGTCGTATTTGTCTGAGACTTATCTGAGAGGATTATTCGTGCATCTACCACAACTGCTCCATGCTCGTGAGCAATCACCGGGTTGAAATCGAGTTCAGATATGCAATCATTTTCAGTAATGAGCCTCGATGTTGAGCATAAAATGTCCGCGATCGCATCTCGGTCGATCGCAGGCAGGTCGCGGAACCCGTTGAGTATGTTGTCGGATCTTATCCCCGATATCATACTGAACGCCTCTCCACGGCTGACCGGAGCGAGTTTGTAGGTTACGTCTCTTAGAGCTTCTGCGAAAATGCCGCCGAGCCCAAAGAGGAGGGTATTGCCAAATTGCGGGTCTCGTACTGCGCCAACTATAAGTTCGATTCCCGTGGATTCCATCTGTTCGAATAGAACCCCATCAATCCTTGCTGCTCGAGTACGCTGCGCCACTTTCTTAGTAATCTCTGAAAATGCTGCGCTTGCCTCTTGAGGCGATCTTATGTTCTTTATGACGCCACCAGATTCTGTCTTATGGATTACTTGTGGTGACACAATCTTACCGACTAGCGGAAACCCGAGCTCTCCTGTTACTCTTGATATCTCGTCCGGTGTGTGGACGATTCGAAACTCGGGCGTAGGAATGCCATAGCTCCTACATAGTAGCTTTGCTTCAGGTTCTGTCAAGAAATCTCTGTTTGATTTGCAGACCTCACTGATGATATTCAAATTGTATGACCTAAAGCAACTTTCTCGCGGGGGCATTTGAAGCTTAACTCAATTTCCCTATCTTCACTCGGTAAACTTGATCTCAAATGTGGAAGAGCATCGCATTCCAGGAATCCTTATGAATTTGACTAGCATAGCGAGTTGAACCGTCTTGTCCAAGCTATCAGTAACTTTTGACCTTTGGGATACGCTTCTAAACGATCAACCCGGGTACGATAAAGCCCGTCGTGATATGAGATGCGACGGAATGCTGAAAGTTCTCAATTCGCATGAACTAATGCCGTCACGCAGCAGACTCCTTGCAGAATACGATAGAAGTGGCGCTTGGCTCCAGACAGCTTGGCGAACACATATTGAAATCTCAACCAAGGACCAGGCACATCGCATAGCCACCGCGTCAGTTGAGAACTTGCCCGAGAATACTGAGCTGTTCCAAGAACTCGAGAACGCCTATGTTAAGCCGGTATTGGCTCTTCC
>CAZAGP010000064.1:0-2742 GCA_964484575.1 uncultured Candidatus Bathyarchaeia archaeon
GCTCCCCTCCGCTCAAAACATCTCCCAGGCGGGATTCGATTTCCTTGAGCTTGGGAAAATGTTCATAGATCTTTTCCAGGGTCCATCCGTTCTTGACGCTGCTTCCTTTCCGGCCAATCTCCAGATTCCGTTTGACCGTTAAGCTGGGGAAGATCCTGCGGTTATCCGGGACAAACCCGACTCCCTTATTGGCGATAACATAAGGCGGCAAGCCGCGAATGTCCTCATTCTTGAATATGATCCGGCCGTTCCGCGGCGGAGTCAGGCCCATGATGGACCGGATGGTCGTGGTCTTCCCCGCCCCATTGCGGCCCAGGAGGGCTACTACCTCTCCCTCTTGAATTCCGAGGGAGACATCAAACAAGGTGTGGGCCTCACCGTAAAACGTGTTAACTTTCTCCATCGTCAGCATGGTGTTTCACTCCTCCAACGCACCCCAAACCAAACGCGTATCGCCCAGTGTTACTTTAGGTCAGGCCCTGCTGGCCTCCCAGGTAAGCCTCCTGAACTTTCTCGTTCCCGCGGATCTCATCGGGAGTGCCCTGGGCAAGAATCTTCCCCTGATGCAGGACGACGATATGATCCGAAATCGAGAGCACCACATCCATATCGTGTTCCACCACGACCAGCGTCAGACGGGAAGAGAGTTTTTTCAAGAAATCCGAAATCCGCTTCCGGTCTTCCGACATCAGGCCGCTGGTGGGTTCGTCGAGAAGCAGAAGAGATGGGTTGGGGGTCATAGAAACGGTGATCTCTAAAATCCTCCGGTCTCCGTAGGAAAGCAGCTTTACCGGTGTCTCTTCCTTCCCCGAAAGGCCGATGTCGGCGATGATCCGCGAAGTTCCTTCTTTGACTGAATTTAACGCCTCCGCATCGGCAAACATTTCCCGCCCGTGCCCCTGCTGGGCCTGAACCCCCAGCCAGACATTCTCGTAGAGGGTCAGCTCATTAAAGAGATTGATGATCTGGAAAGAACGGGAAATCCCCTTTTTCACAATCTGGTGGACCGGAAGGTTGGTTATATCCTCGCCCTGGAATCGGATCCGGCCCGTATCCGGCTTGATCAACCCGGTCAACAGGTTAAAAAAAGTCGTCTTCCCGGCCCCATTGGGGCCAATCACGGAAGTTAACTTGCCGGCTTCGAAATCCAGCGAGACCGAGTCGACCGCCTTGAGTCCACCAAAGTTCTTGGTCAGGTTCTCTGTGGTCAAAATTCCCATGGTTCTCCCTACCGCAGGATCGTCTGCTTTTTGCCCCCTACCAGACCCAGGATTCCGCTCAGGATAAACAGAATGACAAAGACAAAGATCAAACCGTAGATGAGCATCCAGGACTCCCAGTAGGCACTGAGCAGGTCCCGGGAAACAATAAAGATGGCTGCTCCGAGGATGGGCCCGAAGAAATTGACTGTCCCGCCCCCCAAAAGGGTCATCATCACCACGTTGCCGGATTGGGTCCAGTCGAGGACGAAGGCGAAGGCCGAGTTGATCAGCAGGGTATACAGACCCCCCGCTAGGCCGGCGTATAGGCCTGAGACCGTAAAGGCAGCCCATTTATAGACTGCCGTGTTGTACCCCAGATAACGCGCCCTGACTTCATTCTCCCGAATGGCCTGCAGGACCCGCCCAAAGGGCGAATGGGCGAGCCTCCAGATCAGGATGGTGCAAATCATAAAGATGACGAGGACGAAATAATAATAATTAATGGGTGTGGATAATTTGATGGTGAACCATCCCGGGATCCCGATGGACATCCGGTCAATCCCGGAGAGCCCCGTCTCACCCCCGGTCAACTCCTCCCACCGGAAGGCGACGAAGTAGAAGACCTGGCTGATCGCGATGGTGATCAGGGCAAAATAGATTCCCTTCTTCTTGGCCACCAGCAAACCTACCAGGGCCGCAAAAATCCCGGCAACAACGATCGACATGGCCAGGGGAAGCCATACCCCTTTATACACCTGAAGGAAAAGGATGCCGGCGCCATAGGCCCCGATTCCGAAGAAGGCACCATGCCCGAAAGAAGGCAACCCCGTATAGCCCAGCAGGATGTTGAAACCCAGAGCGAAGAGGGACCAGATCACCACTTCCGTTCCCAAGGACAGATATCTTCCGATGAAGGGGATGTAAGGGAAAAGGGCGAAGATGATAAATACCAATGCCATCTGGGCGGTTAGCCATTTTCCCCATCCACTGCTTGACCCCATCTTATACCTCCAGAATACTCTTCTCACCCATCAAACCCCTGGGACGCAAAAGCAAAATAATTGCCAGAAGCACATAGGGGATGATATCGGAAATCCGCGCCCAGAACATGACCGAGATGCTCGTCGACAATCCCACAATTAATCCTGCCAGGATACTTCCCCAGAAACTGCCGATGCCCCCCAAGACGACGATGACCATCGCCGGCATCAGGATGGCTGTTCCCATGGTGGGGCGTACACTCCAGATCGGCGCGGCAATCACCCCGGCGACACCGGCCAGGATCGCCCCAATGATGAACACAAAGGTACGCATCCGGGGCAGATTTTTTCCCAGGGCCATCACCATTTCAGAATCGCTCGCGCCAGCCTTGATGATCGCCCCGTATGGGGTCTTCTCCAGGAACAGCCATACGAGCAGGATGATCAAAACGGCCAGGGCCGCGAGGAAGAAACGGTACTTGGAATAGAGCATGAATCCAAGGTCCAGGGAGCCGGCCAAAAACTTGGGGGCGGCCACACTATAGCCGGGTTTTCCCCAG
>CAZAGP010000065.1:0-7293 GCA_964484575.1 uncultured Candidatus Bathyarchaeia archaeon
TTGAAAATCTTTCCAGACTCGGGAGGAAGAATTTCGACCTTCGTCCCATTGCCCCCTACTGTCACTGGGCTGCTCACTGTGGATAGCCTGATAGCCCTTTATTTCCCAGCATTCTTCAGCGCTCTCAATCATTTGATTCTACCTTCCTTCGCTCTAGCGTTCATTACGCTGGGACTCATGAGCAGGCTGGTTAGGGCCTCGATGCTGGAGACTCTGGCGAGTGACTATGTAAGGACCGCGAAGGCGAAGGGTCTGAAGAGGCGTGTCGTAATTTACAAGCATGCTCTAAAGAATGCTCTAATTCAGCCCGTAACCGCGCTGAGCGTTTACATGGCTTATCTTCTCGGTGGCTCAGTTGTGATCGAACTGATTTTCAGCTGGCCAGGCGTCGGAAGATACGCCGCGCAGGCGGCACTTCAGTTTGACCTACCGGCGGTGATGGGTACAACACTCGCGTTCACGATCTGCGTAGTCGTTGCTAATCTCGTAGCAGATCTTCTCAACGCCACTCTTGACCCTAGAATTCGGCTCGGATGATTCACATGGCAGTTTTCAATCGCAGTGAATTCTTTCTAAACATGCGAATACTCGCGAGAGACCCACTGTCAGTTGTAGGTGCCGTTATTGCTCTCATCTTCATGGTAACGGCGATTGCTGTCTTAGTCCTAGGACCTGGCATTACACCATACAATTACACGGCCATCAACCTGAATCTCGCCTTCCTCCCGCCCTCGCTGCAGCATCCGATGGGAACAGATAACCTAGGGAGAGATATCCTAAGCAGAGTAGTAGTTGCAACACCTATCGATGCACAGATTGCCCTCTTCATCGTTGGCGGGTCCATACTTATTGGAACAATCATGGGTTCTGTTGCCGGATACGTGGGTGGTCGAGTCGACGAGGTGCTCATGAGGATTACAGATCTTTTCATGGCTTTCCCGTCATTGGTCCTAGCCGTAGCCGTCGCGGTCGCTCTTGGTCCCGGGATAGACCACGTCATCGAAGCAAATTTGACTGCATGGTGGCCGGTCTATACGAGACTCGCAAGAGCAGGGGCAGCCACACTGAGAGAGAGCCAGTTTGTTGAATCAGCCCGAGTGTCAGGCCTCTCCCAACTCTCAATAATTAGGCGGCACATAATACCCAATAATATTTCACCAATGCTAGTCTACGCGACTCTGGACGTGGGAAATGCAATACTATACTCATCTGTCCTCAGCTATCTCGGGCTAGGTGCGCAACCACCACAAGCAGAATGGGGAAGAATGGTCTTCGATGGCCAAGTCTACCTAGCCCAATACTGGTGGATCTCAATCATGCCAGGACTGGTTATCTTCTTTGTCGCGCTCGGATTCAATCTCTTAGGCGATGCGATGAGGGATACTCTTGACCCAAGATACAGAAAGTAGGAATCCAATACTCAAAGTGGAGAACTTACGCCTAGTCTTCGAGACCATCCAAGGAACATATCACGCCTTGAACGGAGTTGACTTCCAGATAGGGGCGAAGGAGGTTGTTGGCTTGGTTGGTGAGTCGGGATGCGGAAAATCTACGCTTGCACTAAGCGCCATTGGACTCCTTCCCGTACCTCCAGCCCGAATACTCGCCGGAGGAAAAATCTACTTCAAAGGACAGGACGTGGTCGGCTTGAATGAGAATCAAATGGAGACGATTAGGGGAACTGGAATCAGCATGATTTTTCAGGAGCCTCTAACCTCCTTGAACCCTCTCTTCACAGTCGGTGACCAGCTGAAAGAATCACTCAACATGAGCATTGAACGTAGAAAGGAGACTGAATCCAATTCATCTAGAGACGTTGATGACGAAGCAACTGACTGGCTGAAGAGAGTTGGTCTGCCGGATCCAGCCAACGCCCTAGAAAAGTATCCACATGAACTGAGTGGCGGAATGAGGCAACGTATTATGATCGCTATGGCTCTCGTAGCTAAGCCTTCTCTCATGTTGGCTGATGAGCCTACAAGCGCCTTAGATGTAACAACTCAAGCCCAAATCCTTAGGCTAATTCGCTCCCTCGTCGACGAAGTCGGGACCTCTGTACTGTTCATATCCCATGACCTTGCGGTGATAGCGCAAATTGCGGATAGGGTCGCGGTAATGTATGCAGGGATGATTATGGAAGAGGGTTCCGTCTACGAAATATTCGAGAAGCCGTGTCACCCTTACACGCAGGCTCTTCTAGCTTCATTTCCGAGTGACGAGGCGAAGGGTAAAGATCTCGACATCATATCCGGTTCCGTCCCGGACCTAATGAGCAGTCCTGGAGGCTGCCCGTTTCACCCCAGATGCAAAAACGCGAAGAACGAATGCCAGGTCAGGAGACCTGACTTCAGAGAAGTCTCTCCAGGTCACAGAGTAGCTTGTGAAGACTACCGGACACTTACTCTCTAGTGGGATGACGACGGCTGACTCAGGAACTTCTCAAGGTAGAAAATTTAGTCAAGTACTTCCCTGCAAAAGGCGGGATGTTCTACAGCGAAAGTGGCCTGCTTGAGAAGGGCTCAAAGGTACATGCAGTCGACGATGTAACATTCACTCTTCAACACAACAGCACGCTGGGAATTGTAGGCGAAAGTGGATGCGGTAAAACCACGCTTGCTCGCACCATTCTTCTCCTATCCAGACCAACCAGGGGCAAGATCGTCTTCGAAGGAACTGACATAACGGCCATGTCATACGGGGACCTCGCGAGAGTGAGACCGAGTATGCAGATGGTATTTCAGGACCCATTCTCATCCTTAGACCCGAGAATGCGCGCTCAAGAAATCGTAGCGGAACCCCTCAGGATCGTAACCAAGGATAAGGAGGAAGTCAGAGATAGGGTGAAGAAAGTATTCGACCAAGTCGGATTAAACCAGACGCAACTCAATCGTTTCCCGAACGAGTTCAGCGGCGGCCAAAGACAAAGAATTGCAGTTGCTCGTGCAATATCATCAAAGCCGAAACTCGTAATCCTAGATGAGCCTACTAGTGCACTCGACGCTTCGACGCAAGCTCAAATCTTGAATCTTCTCGGGAAGATTCAGCGAGAGTACGAGGTCAGTTATCTCTTCATCTCACATAACGTGACGGTCGTTCGTCATATGAGCGACATGATAGCGGTAATGTATGTGGGAAAGATAGTTGAGATGGGGAAAGCGGTTGACATCACAAGGAAACCTAAGCACCCCTACACCTTCGCACTCCTCTCATCCGTTCCAAAACCCAACCCGAGGCTTAGATGCGAAACAGTTGAGGTGCATGGAGAAACTCCGAGTCCGGTGAATCCGCCCACAGGATGCAGATACCACCCTAGATGTCCATATGCGAAAGAAAAGTGTCAGCGAGCGGAACCATCACTATTCGAAGTGGAGAAGGGCAGGTTCCTAGCATGCCATTACCCACTGGATTCTGCGGGTTGAGGATAAGGTTCAAGCGGGGACAGGACGATTACTTCGTCGAAAATTGGCAAGTCACCGCTATTGCAATCCGGTTGCGTTGAGAGTATACAGTGCCCATAGTGTGGAATCTGGTTTGGGGCCAAGAAGGGCTCTGTCGAATTAGCTCGAAACTTGTACGAGGTAGAGTGTGCTGAAATCAGTCTCCCAGTAGCCTGCGTTCAACATGTATCCTTGAACGCTACCGCTGACGACCGGTATACCGCTTGGGTACGCGTTCTGGAGCTGCCCTACCCAAATGTACGGTGCATCATTGTAGACTATGTGCGCCACCTGCTCGTATAGTGCAGCGCGTTGTGTAGGGTCTAGAGTTCGGTCTGCTTGATGCAAGAGCTGAACGACTTGAGTGTTATTGTACCATGCGAAGTTGCCTGCCCCGTAGGCGAGATCTCCTACCCACCAGTTTGCATAAGGCCACGGGTCAGGGAACCAGTTGTAACCGTCATAGGTCATATCTGGATAAGCGGAACTTGTTGCCGGATTCGTTTCAGCCTGAAGCGCAGTAGCTGAGTCTATGGTCTTGATCTGCACATTGATTCCTATCTGCGCTAGTTCAGCTTGAATCAGGGAAACAACGTCGGTGGAAGGGGGAATGTCGGAGATTGCGAAAGCGGTTACTGGAGGTATGCCCTTACCGTCCGGATAGCCAGCTTCAGCGAGCAGTTGCTTCGCTAACGTAATATTGTAAGAGTAGGGTTGCAAGTCTGACGCGTACCCGAGAACCCCGCGAGGCTCGGGACCTACCACGTCGATCGCGAAGCCGTGAAAGAGCTGAATCAAAGCGGTGTAGTTTATGGCGTGAACGACAGCCTGCCTAATCAGGACGTTATTGAACGGAAACCTCGCACAATTCAACCCGATCAGATGAACGCTGGGTAGAGGACCTAGCGTTGGAACATAAATCCCCGTCTTGTTTGCAACCTGCGGGCCAAGAGACAGATCCAGAAGGATAAGTTGTGAAGAGTTTCGCTGCAGATCCTCGAGACGCGTAAGCGCATCAGGAACGGACTTAATGATGACCTTATCCAGCCGCGGCGTTGGCTGTGCGCCGTTTGCACCCCCCCAGTACGTTGGATTTCGCGCTAGCACCAAGATCGTTGAGGGTTGATATTGCGTGACCATGAATGGGCCAGTTGACATCGCGTTCAGCGCCATCCAACTATTGGTACTTCCCGCAACCACCCCACCGTGGTCAGCGACCACCCGCGGATCGACTGCAAAGTCTTGAGGTTGCGTCAAGGTTCCCAGAAACGCAGCGAACGGGGCCATCAAGTGGAACTGGAGAGAGTAGGGGCCAGTCACCGTGATCGCGTTCGAAGAATCGCTCATGATCTGGAGGAGACTTTGAGGCGGAATATTGTTAGTCGAATTAAATTCGTTCAGCATGTCAGCAGTTACACTCGTCGTATTCAACGCAACTGTAATCAGGTATGATGCAGGTTGCGCCATGACAGCTGCTCTGTAAAAGGAGTACCACATGACATAGGCGTTGAAGGCATCTCCATTACTGAATGTTACATTCTGTCGAAGCTGGAAATTGTACGTGAGACCGTCGGAGCTAACGTTGTAATTCTCAGCAAGCATCGGTACGATCGTGTCAGTCGTGTTCGGCTTGTAGGAAAGCAAACCTTGATAGATATTCTGAACAGCCTCTCCACCCTGATTTGTAAACGCCACCGCAGGGTCGAGACTGTCAATACAGCAGGGTTCCTCGACCTCTATTGTTCCACCAGTCAGCACAGTGGTCACCGGAGCAGTCGTCTGCGTAACCGTTGCCACCGGCTTCTGTTGCTGAGTCATGAAATAAATCGCGGAAGCAGCCACAACTACGATCACGATGAGTACTAGAGCCATAATCGGTTTTCTGCTCTTATTAACGACACTCATTATCCTTCAACTATCCAAAGATTCCAGGTTGGACGCGCACCCTATACGTCTCTGTCAATGTAAATACCTGTAGTTGTTAGTGTAAATACCGTGGCACATTCAACTTACCATGCGACGTGTCTTTGCCCGCTTACGACCGCCAATCCATTGCCTCACAGGCATCCAAGGACCTGCTGCGGCAAATTCCAAGCAGTGGATCCTTATTCATCAGCTATTGAAAGTGGACTTAACCTAGGGCACCACATACTTTCCTGGAACTCTCTACCAACAACACCTACTGGTTCAGGTGCTCATCCTCTGCGGACGTAGCAACTGTTGCACGTTCTTATAGTATCAAGGTACTCCATGAATACTCCTTTCACATGCGTTCCCATGTACCGAACGCAGTTGAAGCAGACGGGTTTGTTACAGAACCTGCACCTAGTCCACTTCCTATCCTCATCATCTGGAAGGAGCAATCGTGAGCAATCAGCACAGTTGAGGGTAGGTGGCGTTTCCTTTTGACTCACGGTCAAAGTTCTAGAGGGAACCTCCCTACCGCTTTGGCTAAGTCTGCCGCCGTGAATATTCCAATCGGGTTACCGTCCTGAACCACGACGAGTCGCCTAACTTTCAATTCCGTCATGATCCGGGCAGCTTCCTTCACATCCGTTCCCGGAGTCACAGTCACAAGTGGGGAAGAAGCATAGGTGCCGACAGACACCGACGAGAGATCTTGTCCCTTAAGGAGGACACGTGAGATTAAGTCACGTTCAGTGAAGATTGCTTGAACAACCCCCTTACGGGTTAAGAGGATACTTCCGATATGTTTAGCTCCCATGAGATGGCAGGCTTCCGCTACGGACACGTCAGACTCTAACTTGAGTGGTGGGCCACTCATGAATTCTCCGACAGTCACCAATTCTCGTCACCTATACAGGTACAGGTAGCATTGAATAAGTTGCCTTACTGTTCCGGCTTCGTCGAGATCTTGCCTATGCTAGGCACTTCGTTCAGGATAAGCCCGGTGGAGTGTCAGGATCCGGGAAGAGTCAGTTCCTCGGGTGGGATCTCTCTGAAGCTAAGCTGACGTCAATTCCAAACTAAGCTCAGCTAAATAGCGGCTACGACTGAGCTGCTAAGCGGTAATAATGGATTCTGGTCGCGTTACGGAGCTGACGTCACGTTTCGCAGTAGCAGTGGAATACGTTGCTCAACTTCAAACTAGGACCAAGCAGCGTAGGAAAGGGAAGACGGTCCCGTACCTAGCCCACCTGTTAGGAGTCACCTCACTAGTTCTCGAGGCTGGAGGGAATGAGGATGAGTCCATCGCCGCACTGTTCCATGATACGGTGGAGGACCAATGGACCACGCTGGAAGACATTAGGAGAAGATTCGGAGAACCAGTCGCAAGAATCGTGGATGGATGCACGGACACTGATCAGTATCCTAAACCGCCATGGAAACCGCGTAAGGCCAAATATATTGAGAATCTTCGACGTGCCCCGTCCGATGTTCTGCTCGTGTCATTGGCTGACAAGTTGTACAACGCCAAATCCACACTCATTGACCTGCAGGAACGTGGAGACGAGTTCTGGACTAGTTTCAACGCGGGACGGGACGACCATTTGTGGTACTATCAATCGCTCATCCAAGTCTACCGCGCAAACATTCGTACACGTAACTGGATGCTGTCAGAGCTTGAAGATACCGTCAAGAAGATTAGTGCACTTTAATCTTGAGAAATCGTGACCTCGAGTGGAGTCATACGAGCTCTTAGAATACTAGGTAAATCATCCTGCCACGCGGACGCTTATACTCCGATAGAGTTACGGAACGAAGAGTACATGCTAGAGCTCCCGGTTGAGGTATTCAGCCCAATTCTTTCCGTTACAAGGAGCACTCTAGGTCAGCAAAAGACGCATGTCGAGAGTAGTTAGGTTGAAACTTAGAGATCTTCAGGTCTCAAAGT
>CAZAGP010000066.1:0-3022 GCA_964484575.1 uncultured Candidatus Bathyarchaeia archaeon
GAAGGGCAGAAACCAGACTGAGGTTCCGAGAAAGAAGACCGCAAAAAAAAGCATAGCGGCGGTGACGCTGGCCGCCTGCGCCGCGCGCACGCCCGCCGCCACAAACGGAGGACAGAGACTCACTCCCGTGAGAAAGCCCAACACGGCCGCGCCGGGAACGCGATGCTTACCGGCGGTGCCAATGGTGACCAGCTCCGAACTCGCGCATGCGTGATTACACGCACGGCCAACCGAGTACGCATAGCGAAGCAGCACCGCGGCCAGCAGCAAGTGAATGAGTGCGAAAACCAACGCGCGTGCCGAGGATGGTATTGACACCAACGCCCCAAGCTCCCAGGCCACCGCCGCAAACAAAAGGTATCCGAGAAGCCGAGTAGCCAGGAAGGCAGAAAGATAGCGGCTGTTCAGGCGCAGACCAGAGCGCTCAGCAAGTAAGGAAGGGACCAGGACAGGTCCGCAAGAGGCCACGCAAGCCGGCCCCGACGCCAGCCCCAGGAACAACGCCTCGCCAAATGCGAACGCCGAGGCCATGGCTGGGAGCGTAGCATTGACCTGGCGTGAGGTATGTGACTAGACGCACAGGGTGGATGGGCTTGGCTGGGTCTTGAGTGCTAGCGCCTGATACCGACAGTTTGTCTCGCGTGGCCCCCTCGATTCGTTCCCATTGCTTACTTCCATAACATGAACAACTGCTGTATTAGCCGCCAAGCATCGCGAACTCTACGACTGCCTTCCGGTTTTCCGCTGAGAAAGCGGCCGACGTTCGCAGGAGCTACGGCAGTACACGGAAGGTGGCACTGCTCAAGAGCGTAGCAGAGGGTGTGACCACCTGAATCTTGCCCGTGCTGGCGCCGATCGGCACAGTAGCCACGATCTCGGTCGCAGACACTACGGTAAAGTTCGCTGCCGCAGCGTTAAAGGTAACGCCGGTTGCGCCCGTTAGATTCGTACCTAGAATAATTACGGAAGACCCAACTGTTCCTTGGGGCACCACAATTTTCACAAACGGCGCAAAGCCAGTAGACAATTTGAACACCGTGCCGCAGCCAGCCGCGCCACAATTCGCGCTGCTGCCACCGTAAAGCGTCAGCCCATAGAAATTCCCATCGGTGTGTTGAACGAGTCCTCCGGGACTGGGATTGTTCGCACAGACTTGTGGGCAAAAGTCATAAAGTTTTGTGAACACGCCGCTGGGCGTCAATTGGAAAATCGTCCCCTCATTGCTGGCGCCGCCACCGCCAGTGGTCCCATAGAAGTTGCCATCAGTGGCCTGGATCAATGAGGTTGGACCAAAGCCGTCGGCGCAGTTAACCTGCGAGCAAAAAGTATAGAGGGACTTAAATGTGCCACTCGGGGATATTCTGAAAACCGTGCCGTTGTTGTTTGTCCCACCGGAGGAGGTTCCATAGAGGTCGCCGTCAGCGGCCTGGAACAACCCGCTTGGATAGGCGCCGTCGGGACAGTCCGTGCCCCCTTGTGCGCAAAAAATGTAGAGCGTGGTTAACGTGCCACTCGACGTAATCTTGAAAATCGTGCCGCGACTATTGCTGGCCCCGCCTGCGAACGTAAGTCCGAAAAGGTTCCCATCGTTAGCTTGGATAATCCCGCTTGGCTCCTGGCCATCGGCGCAGTTTGCTAGTGAGCAGAAATTGTACAGTGTTGTTAGCGTCCCATGGCGACTCATCTTGAAAACCGTGCCTTGACCATGAGCGCCGCCAACCGTTGTCACTCCGTACAGGTTCTCATCACTGGCTCGGAGGAGCCCGCCGGGATTCTGTCCATCGGTGCAATTGCTCAGCGCGCAAAAACTGTAAATCCTAGCAAAGGTAACGCCGTTCGCCGTAATTCTGTACACTTCGCCCCAATTACTGGAGCCGCCGAACGGTGTCGTACCATAGAAGTCCCCACTGGGATCGAGCACAACGGTGCTTCCGGGCGTACGTCCGTAAAGGCAAGAAGAAGAAGACGGGCAAAAATTGTGAAGAGTTGTCAGTGCGCCGTCGGTTGTCGTGCTATAGATGGTGCCACAACCCCCAATCCCTGAGCAGTTGCTATAGATGCCGCCAGCAGACGTAGCTCCGTAAAGGTTCCCGTCAAAGCCCTGGACCAGGGGACTGCTGGGCTGTGAGCCGTTGGCACCAGAGAAATTTACCAACGTGCTGAAGGTTTGCGCCTGGGCTGCGACCGAAACGCATAGTGCGCACGTGAGACAAATTGCTTCCCACCGGTTCATAATCCCTTCGCTCTCCTCTTTGTCGGCCTAATTCGAAATCAGGGGAAATTCTTTTCTTGCGGTGAGAGTACCGCCAGGGCGGGAATTGTACGCTGCACAAGGGATCCGCGCCAGCGTGAAAATTCTTGCAAGGTTGCCTGCGCGTCTGCCCCGAAACTACGGGCAAGAACCTCCTTTATCCGCCACTCAAGACTACGCACGTTTGGCACGTCTGTTCTTCCGTGACCTGCAGTTGTTGATAAATCGCCATTTACACTCATTGAGCCCCTTCGCCGGTGGGTAATATCCCCCTACTACACGAATAACCACAGCGGGTGCTCTAGCTTAGTCCCAGCGGGCGCTTGTGTTCGACGTCTTCTTCTCGAACCGGCCGGAACTTGTGCCAGAGATAGAGCGCCGCAGCTACGAGCACGCCGATGCCGACGCTGATGACGAGGAACAAGCGGTAGGCCGGTAGCCAGATCAGAGCGATCGCGGCCATCACAGCCGCGGTCAGCAGGGCCGCGGTGCCACGAATGGGAATGGTCATACCGCACCCAAAGGTGAGCGTAGAGACGTTGCTTGCAACGTCTCCCGCATCATCGTCAGAAAGATCGCTTAAGCAGAGGCGTAGCAAGCTACGTCTTTACAACTATTGATGTGCCGTTGGAGCTTCTGTCGTGCCTGTGGTCAAGGGCGGCGCGATCGGCTGGGTGCCTTCTTCCTCAACCTTGGGCAGAGGCGATTCCAGCGCGATAGCCAGCACCTGATCCATCGTATCCACGAAATGCAGCTTCATGGCGCTGCGCA
>CAZAGP010000067.1:0-3081 GCA_964484575.1 uncultured Candidatus Bathyarchaeia archaeon
TGGATACCCGATGAACGTACCAAACCTCGTCAGAATAGGTAAGAAACCTATTATGAATTATGTGACCGCATGCGTCACTCTCTTCAACTCGGGAAACGAGGAAGTTATGGTAAGAGCGCGCGGGCAAGCTATTGAGAAGGCCATCGATACAGTTCAAATGCTAAGACGCGGATTTTTGAAAGACATCAACGTTCAAAGTATTAACTTAGGATCAGAAGATGTAACCCGTCTAGACGGAACTCGTGGCAATATTTCAATCATAGAGATCGTTCTGACCAGACAAGCCACCGAACCCGCAGGGGACGAGGACGAAGAGGTCGAAGCGACCGAAGTGGCTTGAAAAATCGCTTTGAAGATACGATAACTAAAACTCTTCAAATCTTGGCCATAGAGCGTAAACGCGACGATGAAACTTCTCTCGTGACTAAACTAGTTGATGCTGGTCCGAGCATTGTCTGATGCAGGAAGCTAAGTCGCGATCAGCGTCTGCGGGGGCAAATCATATTTTGCCAGATCTCGCTAAGGATAACGATGACCATGGAAGTAAGAAAAGTCGCGGTTCTAGGAGCTGGCCTGATGGGACACGGAATCGCTCAGGTCTGCGCCCAAGTTGGCCAATACGAGGTCAACATGCGAGATATTGAGCAGCAACTTCTCGATGGAGGAATACAGATGATTCGCGAAAGCCTAGCACGTTTCGTAAGGAAGGGTGCTTTGAGTGAAGAGGAATCAACGAAGATTCTGAACAGAATTCATCCAACTCTGGACCTCAAGGAGGCTGTACAGAATGTGGATCTTGTGATAGAGGCCGTAACAGAAAATCCGACCATCAAGAAGACCCTTCTCACGGACGTAGGCAAATTCGCGCCATCAACTGCGATAATCACGTCTAACACTTCCTCCATTAGCATCACAGAAGTTGGCGCCGCAACAGGCAGAGCGCGTCAGGTTTGTGGTATGCATTTCTTTAACCCACCTCAGCTGATGAAACTCATCGAGATTGTTCGCGGTTTGAAAACTTCAGACGAGACAGTGGAACTGGTTAAGCAAGTTTCAATTAAATTAGGCAAAGAACCAGTGATAGTGAACAAGGATACGCCAGGCTTTATTGTAAATAGAATTCTAGTGCAGGCGCTCAATGAGGCTGTATACCTTGTTGCGGAAGGAATCGCAACTCCCGAAGACGTTGACAAAGCTTGCGAACTTGGATTAAATTGGCCGATGGGGCCACTTAAGTTGCTAGACTACATAGGCGTTGACACTGACTTATCCATATCAGAAGTTATGGTCCGAGAGACCGGTGACCCAAAGTTCCGACCTAATAACCTCCTCAGACAAATGGTTCGGGCAAATCTTCTTGGGAGAAAGACTGGTCGAGGGTTCTACGACTGGACTCGAAAATGAATACTGTTGAATCTCTGGTGCATCTTAGGGTGAGTGAGTGCGTCTCAGAAGTGAAGAAGATACGCAATCATCAGCGCTATGATGCTCGTTATTATCGAGAGTATGAAAGTTTGACGCATATGAGATATGAATTGTTTCACTGACCGGAACACTACTCAAACTCACCTCCCGTAGTTCGCTAACAAGAGGATAATAGCCGAGTGTCACTCCGCTTCACAGAGTATCGTTAAGAACGCGATCAGGACATAACCGTACGCTGATATCATCACACAGATCGGGCAGTAAATCCGTTACGGTTTTCCTTTCCTCTTAATAATCACCGGAATCAGCAGGATGATGATAAACACAAGAATGATTGACCAAGGGATCCATGCAGGCATTGCAGGTTCAACTGTTACATTAATTGGAGCTCTACTTGTCCAATTCCCAGATGTTGCCACTACATATGCAGTGAAATTTTGAGGTGCTGCCGCAGGAGTAGCCTCAACAGTGAGCACGGCAAAATTAGATGATTCAGTTCTCACACATGGCGGAGAAAACGTCGTTACAAACCCCGAGTTGGGAAAATCTTCTACTCCGAAACAGACTTTAAAATCCGAAGGCGAATTTGAGAGCACCAGACTTACGTTGGCACTGTCTCCGACCTTGATTACTACAGAATCCGGAGTGACGCTAAGAATAGGGCCCGATTGATGAACTCTGAGGACTAGCGCATTAACGGGAAGGATGCAAATGCTCGCCGCTGCGAGAAATATCGCGATAACAATTCGACTGTGATTCGTCATTATCTTTCACGAAATCGTTGGAACATTAGGGTTGGACTTTGGCTCTGCTTCGGGTATATGAATTCCGTTTGCGAAAGTTTCCGATATTATGCTCACCTCGTGACTCCCTATATGCTCATTGACACGAATGTGTTAAAATTCGCCTGCCTCAGCATGTAAATTCGCAATGCATATTATTCTGTGATCGACATATGGTAAGTAGGCATACTCAATGCCTGTAGAACGGAACGAAGCTCTCCTGTGTGCGGTTTGTAGAGAGCCAGTTCTGGAAGTTTATGATTCTGGCGGCACCACCATCGGTTTCGTGTGTTCTAAATGTCAACTCAAGTCTCTTGTTAAAGACGCCAAACACCTCGTCCTGCTAGCTTGAACTAACGAGTCAGGAAGATCAACAACGAAGCAGAACTGGGAACGAACATGTATTGAAAATTGTTGGAACGCTTAGGATTTGCTGTCTAGATCTCATGAAGGTTTCGCTCGTGCGCCTTGAATCGAGACTCGTATAATGCGTGTGAAAGAAGCATTGAAGCAATGGCTCGACAGAAACGCGACTGAACGCAAAATAAATCGTTGGCTGAAACAACAGTTAGTAAGTTCGAAGAAAAAACGTTGAGACTTTATCTCTACTTCATGTGATTAGTACCTACTGCGAAAGGCACTGTAACCTTTACCGGACTACTGTCGCGGGTCACTGGATCTAGGTCAGCATTGCTATGTGAAGTCTCCAAATTCTTGCCCGCAATTTATGCAGAATCTTGAGCCTGACTCGCGTTGGAATCCGCAATGTGTGCAGAACCTGACCGAATATATTTGGTGAGCTACATAACTTGGCTCGTGTTCGGTGATACCCCAGCGGATAGGGGATAGAGAGAGGGCTTGCTTTATGAACCGT
>CAZAGP010000068.1:0-2577 GCA_964484575.1 uncultured Candidatus Bathyarchaeia archaeon
TACAAGTACTCGGGCCATACCGAGTTACTGGCTGACTTGACTAAGACTAAGGACTTCGCGATGTTACTTGTCACAGGGCCGCTGAAAGTAATCCATGTATCGACACATGTCTCACTTACGGAGGCAATTCGTAGAGTCCAAAAAGATAGGGTTATGACTGTTATCAAGCTCGCTGATCAGGCACTAAGGGAATTGGGTGTTGCTCACCCACGGATAGCTGTAGCCGGTCTCAACCCTCATGCAGGGGAAGACGGGATGTTCGGGAATGAGGAGATAGACACGATTGCACCCGCAATTGAAGCAGTCAAGAAGACTGGGATCGATGTTTCCGGCCCCATCGCTCCTGACACCGTCTTCATGCGGGCAAAGAAAGGCGAATTTGATGTTGTGGTAGCCATGTATCATGACCAAGGACATGTCGCAATCAAGATGCTCGGATTTGAGCTTGGAGTAAACGTGAGTATCGGACTGCCTATCATAAGAACCTCAGTTGATCATGGAACAGCCTACCGGCGGGCCGGTCGCAAGCTTGGAACAGGCGACCCCTCAAGTCTGATTGAAGCTACACGACTTGCGGCGCAAATGGCCAGAAGTAGAGCAAAATCTTAACCATTGAGCACATAAAACAACCGAAGCAAACCCTAACGCGGAGGGAATGACACTACGGATGATTGGCATCGGAAGCAATCATCTCGTCAACGAGTAGTAATCGCTGACGATTTCACAGGAGCGTGCGATGCTGGAATACAGTTCGCAAAGCATGGCATGTCAGTCTCCGTCGTTTTTGGTAGGACCAGATTGAAGAGTTCGACCAGCATACTCGTGCAGGACACTGAGACGCGGAACGAAGAGGGAAAAGCGGTTTATGAAAAAGTGCGTGCTGTTTGTTCTCTGTACAAGAGGGATGGACTCGAAGTAGTCTACAAGAAAATTGACTCCTCGCTCCGCGGGAACCTAGGTGCGGAACTGCAAGCGCTCCTAGACGTTTCCAAACGACCCATTATCGTATGCCCCACATTTCCTGAGAATCAGCGAACACTCGTGAATGGGCATCTGAAAATTCGGGGAATACCCGTTGACAAAACCAAGTTCGCCCTGGATCCTGTGAGCCCCGTACGATCATCGGACATCGGAAAGATGATTAGCTTACAGACTACCGAGAAAGTTGCTAAAATTCCTCTAATTTCCGTGCGAAAGGGTTCGCGAAGTCTCATTTGGGCCATTCAACGCTTCAGACGTAGGGGATTCAGGATTATTTGCGTGGACGCTGAAAGTCGAGCTGACCTCCGGAGTATCGCCGCTGCGTGTCTGGAGTCGCATGCTCTCCCCTGTGGGTCAGCTGGTCTAGCAGAGGAAGTTGCAGGAATATTACAACCTGCTCACCCCAAAGTTGTGGTTCTTTCATCTACGGTAAATGAAGCGACACTAACGGAGCTCCGGAGAATTGCTCGAAATCCCAGAGTGGCACTAATTCAAGCTAAGGCACCACTATTAACTGGGAATCTGAGACGACGAGAGATAAGTCGCATACGACACCTTGCCGAGAAAGGACTTAAGAATCACGAGGTAATTATCGTCTGCTCAGCTCTTTACCAAAAGGATTTTGATCCTTTACTGTTCTCACGAGCATCGAGGACCTTGCGCTCGGTTGCTAGTGGCCTTGCGGATGCTATAGGACCTCTTGCTAGGTCCGGGACGATAAGTGGAGTTCTTTTAACCGGAGGTGACATGGCGGCAGCATTCTTGAAGAACATTCACGCAAGTGAACTAAGACTTGAGAAAGAATTACTTCCGGGAATTCCTCTCGGCCGCGTAGTACTAGGAAAGCGCGGAAGCTTAATGATCGTTACTAAGGCTGGCGGATTCGGACTGCGCGGATCCATGCAACAAATAGTGAACTCTTTGATTTCGCTGTAAGACATCCAGCTTAACGGAACTAATCCGCTCACCTTAACGTTAGATCCCACACGTAAAGTAGGTCGAATTGAATCGCCGTAACATGAGCAGCTTATTCCCATTTTTGAAATCGTTGACTTATCTTCAATTTGTCTTCTCAGTTCCCCTAAGGTATGCAACTAAGAGCTGAAATTCTTTCTCCGCAAGAAATTATGGAAATTGACAGGGCAACTGTTGAGATCCTTTCCGAGATAGGCGTCTCGATAGCGAGTGAAGAAGCATGTCGGATGCTGGAGCACGCTGGGGGAAAACCAGGTGATCAGGAAGGGATAATTAAGATTCCAGAGGTCCTCCTCAGGGAATCTATCCGTTCGGCGACCCGGACGCCCCTCGAGTTGTACGATCGAGACGGTGAATCCTTCATTAGACTTGAAGGAAAGAGAACATACAATGTTAGCGGATTCGATGCCACATACATCCTAAATGAGTCCGGCGAGAGGCGACCTTGCACAAAATCCGATGTTGGAGAGTTCGCAAAACTGGCGGATGCGCTGCCGAACATTCATGTGGTTGGGCCTGAAGCGATTCCGCAAGACGTTCAGCAAAGGTCCGCTGAATTACACGCAGTGGATGCAATATTAGCTAATACGAGGAAGCATTGCTTGTTTGCTCCCTCAGATA
>CAZAGP010000069.1:0-8535 GCA_964484575.1 uncultured Candidatus Bathyarchaeia archaeon
TATGACGTTTCTTCCGTCGTGAACTCCAAACTGGACGGTGCCTTTGGGCGCCGTCCTCTTGTCCATGACCTTGCAGAGTTTGAATTTTGCTTCATCTTTTGGTATTCTCAGTATAGTTAGTCCTTGTCTTTCAACGGGCAAAATTCGGTAAGCGACGTTTGCGTCTGCAAGCTCGACGACATCCATCAATCCTACGCAGTAGTTTTCATCGAATCGGGTGCGGCCGTCAACTTTCACTTTCCCTTGCGAAAGGATGCGAGCGACTTCTCGGCGAGTCTTAGCTAAGTGCAATGCGTCACGCAGAATTACACCTAAGGGTAAGCAAGCTCTGGCTGCGTGCGCGCCCGGGTTAGGTTTAGGCGCCCATGCTGCTTCTTTTCTATGAATCGGCCAGTACGATGGCGCGGGTAGTCTCTTTAGGTGTCCGGTTCCGCCTTTCCTTGCCAATCTTAGGTGTCCTCCTGGGAATTCTTGGTCGCCGTTAGAACTCTAATTGAGTCGGCTCGCCATTTATCGTCTAGGTTGAGCTTCGTGATCGTAACTTTTGAGCTGTGAACAGAGACGTTTGTTGAGGTGCCGGCAACTTTTTCGCGAGAGACTCCCTCAATGAACAGGCGCTGCCGTTTTGTATCGATCTTGGTTATCTTCCCCTCTATCCCGGCGAAGTCGCCCCGCATTATCTTGACGGTATCGCCTTTTCTGACCGGGTAGGAATTACGTCCTTGACTTGTCTTCAATTCTGTTGATAATGAGGCAGAGAGAAGCGTATGCCTTCTAGCTGCGTGAGTCTGGTACAGTGCAGCTCTTTGCCTGGATGGTTTACTTGAGGTGGAGCTGGTCATTTGATCACGCTCATATGATTATGCTTGCAAGATTGGCGACTCTCGGCCATCTTTCCGCGGCTTCTTTGGCTACTGGGCCGCGAATTTCTGTTCCCTTCAATTCTCCTTCCGGAGTCATGATCACTGCAGCGTTATCGTGAAATGATAATCTTGTTCCGTCCGGGCGTTTGAACAATCTTCGTTGACGCACGACCACAGCCGCAAACATTTGCCTGCGGAGGTCAGGTGTTCCTTTTGATACGGAGACCATTACCATGTCGCCCACGCATGCTGACGGAACTCTCCTCAGTCTACTGTGATACCCGATCACCTGGATTACTTTAAGCTCTTTCGCGCCCGTGTTGTCAGCGCAGTTGACTCGACTACCGTTCGGCAGTCCTCTAGAGACATGCGGCCGGTACTCTACCATTCCTTTAGCGCTGACTGCACGTGTTTTCGGTCCCGGCATCGGTTCTCACGAGGCGCTGCAGAACGCAGCTTGCAGCAAATTAAGGTTATGTTAAGTAATCCTCAAGCTTCGCCAGTTAATTTCTCAACGACTACGAAGGCTACTTCTTTGCTTATTGGCCGGCATTCAGCGATCTTGACGCGGTCTCCTTCATGCACTTCAAGGCAGGGAGGGTTATGGGCCATGATTCGGCTTCTTCGTTTCTCGTATCGAGTATATTTCTTTGCGTACTGTAAGTAATCTCTTTCAACAGTTACCGTCTTTGTCATTTTCGCGCTGACAACCTTTCCGTCAAGAAACTTGCGTCTGACGGAAAGATGTCCGTGGTATGGGCAATTGCGATCGTCACACGATTTCTTAGGTGATTTTCCCTCTAATCCAATGTCCGACATTACCATCGCCTTATTCTTGTTTTTAACCGATTCTCAGGCCTGCCGACGAGTCTTCTTCCGTCAACTTCTACGATCTGTCCGCCAGCAAGCTTGAACCTGAACGTAGCAACGCTCTTCGGAATTAATACCTTCCTTCCCCTCTTTGATATCGTGAGCATGTTCTTGCTTTCGTCCATGATCAGGCCGGTCTTTCCTCGAATTGTCCGGTTTGGCGAACGGCTGATCCTCACGTTGAGCCCGATGAGTTCGTGTCGAAGAATGTTTTCCGGGACGGCCGCCAAATCTATGCCTCCACTGCGGAAGGTTGACTCTGAGCGGTAAGTAGTCTAGCTATCGTCTTCCTGATTTCTTTGATTCTTCCAGTGTTATCCACATTGCCGCCCGACTTAACGCTAGTCCTAAGCTTCACTAGTTCCGTTCGTAGCTCAGCCAGCTTCTTCTCCCGCTCCTCTGGAAGAAGTTGTTTGAGTTCACGCTTCCTTAGTATCGGCAACTTCTGTTACCTCCGATTTGACTTCGTCTTCCTCTACTTCGGGAGCTGCTGATTGCTCTTCAACTGCTGGTTTTGATGGCGCTCCAGCCGATTCATGAATCATCGGTCTGTCGGGCAAACTCATGTTCGGGGGCATCAGCTTCACGCTGATTCCGAAGAGTCCTTGCTTTAGTTGCGTGTCCACGACCGCTGTGCGGACTATTCGACTGATGGCTTCTCCCACAGATGGGAGATACCCTGACTTGTACTTTTCATAGCGCGCTCGATCTGTCGTAAGTTTTCCTCGGATTGAAATCTCCACGCCTACGGCGCCTGCTTCAATACTCCTTTGCAGTGCCCAGTATGCTGCACGTCGAAAGTGAATCCCACGCTGTAATGCCATGGCTATTTGAGAAGCAACAACCTTAGGGTCTAGTTCAGGTATTTCCAGTGTCGCTACGGAGATCTGCGGATTTTCTACCCCGAATCGTTCTTCGAGTATCTTTGTAAGGTCGCGGATGCTTTGGCCTCGCCGACCAATCACCAGGCCAGGTTTTGATGCGTAGATTACTACTCGCGTCCCGAGTGGTGTCTTCGCCATCTCAACTCTGCTGTATCCGGCGCGCTTTAACTCCTGGGAGAGATACTCATCGATCTCGGCGCGACGGGCGTTTTCCTTTACGAAATAATTCTGAATCGGCAACTATTCCGCAACCTCGTATCCCATAAGTTCGATATGGACCATGGTGTTAAGGTACGGGGAAGCCCGACCGTACGCCCTGGATATATACTTCTGAGTCTTCATTCCTCTCTGGGACGCTGCGTGAACGATTCTCAGACGATCAACATCGAGTCCTTTGTATTCAGCGTTGGACTCAAGCTCTTCAAGCAAGAAAAGGAACTCTTTCGCTGCTTTTACGGGATATCGCCCCGCATACCAACCCTCATCTAAACTATGGTGAGGTATCTCCTTCTTGTATCTCCTGAATGCAATGGCCCGTTTCTTCTTCTGCACTGCCTCCAGGAGTTCTTTTGCTTGGTCCAATCTCATACCTCGTATCTTTCTGCAGATCTCGGTGGCGGCCTTGGGTGAGATGTTGAGCTCTCTGCCCGAGCATCTGACCGCTCTATCTGGGTCAAATTCCTTCACCGAGTATCCCCAATTTGGCATTCATCCTACACCGTGCGCCCGAGCATGTGCGCAGTAACACTAAAAAACGTTGTTTGCGGGCGATTTTGAGAATTAAAGAGAGATTTACCGCAAGACTCATCTCGTGTAATATTATTGTCTCCGCTTTGACTCCGATTGTCAACAGGTTCAGATGGGTTGCGGAGAGAAAGCGAGATCCACGGCACCACACTACGAGTATACTGGTTCCTATTCAGAAATGGGGGATCGGTAGGTGTTCGAGAGACTCAGCGCGCGCTTTCTCTTTCCAGCGCAAGCGTCGCGCTTTACCATCTTGAGAAGCTCCGCGAGATTGGAGCTGTCGAGAAAGACGAGGTGGGGCAGTACAGTGTGAAAGAGAGGGTTCAAGTGGGCTCGCTCAAGATGTTTCTCCGAATTGGTCATGTCATATTACCTCGTTACTTGTTTTACGCAGTTCTCTTGACAACGGCACTCTTCATGTACTTGGGATTGGATATTGCTTATGGAGAGAACGTCCAACTTTCCTCAGTAATATTCGGGTTCGCAGGGGCAGCAATTTCGTGGTATGAATGCTTCAGGATGTGGCGGGAGAGGGTCATATGAGCTTGGGGCTGTTCGAAAGTCTAGGCTTAAGCATAGCTAGGACGGTGTCATGTTGAGAGGAATGAAGCTCATACTTGCCGCCGCATTTTTCGGTGTCTTGCTTGGAGCGGCCATTTTCATCTCCTCACGATCCGCTTCGCAACCCGCTAATGCGATGCTGCAAAGTAGTGTTTTGCCTCAGGCTAAGCCTGCGGTGACCACAACCCGCGTAAGTCAGGACGAGTGGCCTACGGCAATCGCTTTCTCGGTGGGAGGGCTGTTTGGTTTCGGCGCTTTTCTAATCGCGAAGCGACGTGCCTGATTCCTACTTCAATGGAACGTACATTGAGCTTCTTGAGGCGCCTATTCCCGGAGTACCATGAACCACTTTCTTATTCGTTATAACGAATTCGCCTAGATAGTGGCCTATCATTTCCGGCTTTATTTCTATAGCCTCGAATTCCTTGCCGCCGTGAACTAGGAGATTGAGACCAACCATTTCCGGCAGTACGACCATGTCCCGGCAATGAGTTTTGATGGGCTTGTTCTCCTTAGACTTGGAGCGGCTTGAGCTGCGAATTAGTTCCATCAAGATCCTCTGGTCGGCGGTTAAACCTCTGGTCAAGGAGCGTCGTTGCCTGGCGGGTAATATGCGAATGAACTCGTCCATGGACATTTGTTGAAGTTCGTCGAATGAATGCCCGCGATATGAGAATTGCCGCGGCATAGATCACACTTGATAGTCTGCTTCGAACTTGGGCTAATTAACGTTGTTGCTCTGCTTAGAGTATGCCAAGACGGACCGCTAGATCTGCCGCTTTGAAGTCTGAGGTCAACTTAACGAAAGCCTTCTTGTCTCCTTCCGGTGTTAGCAGAGTGTTCACTTCTTTCACTCGTACCTCGTAAAGTTCCTGAATCGCCCTCTTGATATCACGTTTGTCTGATCTTCCGTCGACGATGAAGGTGATCTTGTTCTCAGATTCCAGAAGTGTTACTGCGTCTTCAGATAATAGTGGATATTTCACTACTTGGATTGGTGTAAGTTTCGTCAATTCGCCTTTCCTCCGAACCTTGCATCCAACGATTTGATTGCTGATTGAGTCCAAATCGTGAGCCTTCCCGGGTGAGTGCCTGGCGCGAGATCGCAAACGTTCAAGCTAGCTGCCTCAACCACTTTGACTCCTGGCAAGTTTCTGAAGGCCCTTTGCACTGTCTGCTTCTTTTCGACGACTAGGAGAGCACTGACAGGCCGTTTGTGTGGACGCCCTCGAATGCTGCCGCGTCCCCCACGGTTTCGACGTTTGGAGGCGCGTTCGACGTCATCCCAAATCTTGAGGTTCTTGAGTATTTTCGATGCTTCAGAGCTCGCAGTTACCTTTTCTACGTCATTCGAAACAACTAAGGGCAACTCGAAGTCCGGCGGGAGACGGTGACCCCTAGCTCTAGCTAACTCGCCTGATGTTGTTGCTGCAAGAGCGGAAAGCATGGCCTGTCTCAATTCTTTTCGGTTTATCTTCTTCTGCAGTGTCTTTGATGGGCTTGGCGGAAATGTTAGTCTGCCTTTGACTGTATTAGGCGCAAACCCAGCCAGGTTTCCTCTTGGGTATCTATCGCCTTTCACCCTAGGCACACGTGACATTGCGTGTCCGACACCAATCGATTCTGCGGTTGTCCTTTTGCCTGCCATAGGATCTCTCCCTTGAGGTTGAAAAGTTCCGCTTTGTAGAGCAACTACGGCACGCCTTATCAGGTCTGCTCGTACGGGGGTTTCGAAGTATTTTGGAAGTTCAACTTGTCCTATTGATTTTCCTTCCAAATCGTAGACGCTGACGGTTTTCGCCAATTCCGATCTCACATACTCCTCATAAGATTGATCGTTGAGAGGCTAAATGCGATTGCCTCCTCAGTTCTCACTGTCAAAGTCTTCTGATCGGGCACCATGTTGACATAGGCGTCGAAGATGTC
Source organism: uncultured Candidatus Bathyarchaeia archaeon (assembly GCA_964484575.1). Classification (GTDB taxonomy): domain Archaea; phylum Thermoproteota; class Bathyarchaeia; order 40CM-2-53-6; family 40CM-2-53-6; genus FEN-987. Next base: position 5,852 of record CAZAGP010000069.1, read on the forward strand.
CTCGGGTTCTTTTCCTTCTTGTTGAAGAATTTCACGAAGACCGGTCTTTGGTGAGCCGAATGCTACCAGTACAGTCCCATCACCCTGCAAGATTGCGTTCATCTTCGACCAAACATCCTTCAATTGATGACCATACCGAGAAGTCCCGATCTTTAGGTCATATCTCTCCTTTTCTAAGATTGCTCCGAGCGATGTTTTTTGCGCTCTAACCTGATAGCCCCAATATATGCTTATCTTGGTCCGGTCTACGAGTTCTCCTGCAAGTTCTTTGGTCGATGTTAGCTTGACAGTTACTCTCGTTCCTACCGGCAAAGCTCCAGAGCACTTGACTAGCGATTCTAATCCAGCATCTAGCCTTAGGATGCTTCCTGATCGAGCTGCCACGACTCCGTCTCGGAGATCACCTGGTGCACATTGTTCAAGTTCTCTTGGAACATTGTGTGAGGGAATCTGAAGAGGAGGAAGGATTCCTACGAACTTCAAGCTAGGGCCGATTGAGAATAACCGTCGGCGAAGATATTGCGGTGTCTCAAGGAAGCGAAGAATTTCACTGCAAGTATCGAAATCCTGTTTCTGATCGTGGTGAGGGTCGTCTCTGTAGAGTATTATTTGGTCTACACCAAAGATTGAGCAGGATCGTGCAACGTTACCGAGTTTAGCAGTCTTCTCTCTAAGATGGGGCGTATCAGTTACTATTGACGCTGGGAGTGCGACAGCCGTCCTCGCACACATTAATCCTCTATGGAACTAGTGCTTATGATAGCAATAGTCTTACCTGCTGACGATTCAGCTGATGTTGGGTCGAAGGGAAGAAGAATCTTATTGATCTAAGGCGCGTATGTCAGTCCATGACTCTTGACGATCTGACTGTGCTAAGGCAATTTGACCAGTCTAATATGCTTAGTAAGATGGAGAATTCAGCCGGTCGACTGAAGCCACCTTCAGACGCGGAAAGCACTTTTTCTAATTCATTTGAAGAGCCGGGGAACATCGTGATAGGAGGGGTGGGCGGGTCAGGAATTGCAGGGGACATTGTTGCAGATTTTGTGAAGACCCGCTCAAGGATACCGATCAGCGTTTGCAGGGCTTACAATCTACCAAGCTATGTCGGCGAGGGCACACTATTCCTCGCGATTAGTTACTCGGGGGAGACGCGTGAGACCCTTAACATGCTCGAGGAGGCATCCAGCAGAGGGGCGATGGTAGCTACTGTAAGTTCAGGAGGCTCGGCGATCGCCACCTCAGTGAACAGGAGGATCCCCTACCTAAGAGTGACGCCTAACCTTCCACCTAGAGTAGCCTTGCCGGAGTTACTTGCGGCTGCACTATTCGCCTTAGGAAATGTGACCTTATCCGGTAAGACCGGGATGATTCTGGACTACGCTTCGAAAGCACTGGCGGCAGAGATCCAATCGATAAAGTGGGATATGCCCACGGAGCAGAATAAAGCTAAGCAGATGGCGGAGCAGTTGCATGACAGGTTACCTCTACTGCTTGGGCCCGAGGAACGCGCGAGCGTCCTACGACGATTCAAGAACGAGCTGAACGAGAACAGTAAGATGCCCGCGGTCTACATGTGTTCGCCCGAATGCTATCATGACGATATTGAGGGTTTAGAATCGTTGAGCAAGCTAGCCTCAGTACAACCGGTTGTCTTACGCGTAGAGGAAACGGGTTACCGATCTAGGACAACCGAGAGTCTCTTTGGGTTGTTGAAGGAACTTAAGTTCCCTCCAATCTTAACGTTCCAGGGACATGGAGATGACATCTTAAGTGAACTCATAACTGCAATAACCTTTGGCGACTTTGTCTCAGTGTACCTAGCGATCCTAAGACGGATAGACCCGACTACCATCTTCCTGATACCTAAGTTTAGGGCAGCGGCCGCCGCCTAAAGGTCGAGAATAAAGCGTAATACGGTTAAACGGTCACTAGCCAGGACTTCCATTCTATGCAAAGTCACTGCTTTGACCTCAACTTTCGCGCCATGCTTTCCCTTATCATACAATTCTCCCGAAGCTTCAGCATCCAAGCGCAACTTCCCCTCGTTACGGTTGATCCTTAACGTGAAGCTGGCGAACACGAGATGCTCAAGCTCGAATTTCAGGAGAAGCAGCTCCAACCAGGAGTGAAGAAGAATAACCTCATCCGGAGCTTCTACGTGAAGCCGCTCGTTCACGGAGCCTACTATGGTTCTGGCATTGCACATCGTGTCCATTAATGCCACTCCAGCATAGGCAAATGCTTCCTCGATTGTCCTCCCAGCCGCCTCCACATACGCATCAGTTGTGTGCGGTAGAAACTTGTAGCCTGCTGCTGCCTCCAAGAGACTCCCGCGAGCATGCAATACTGGGCCTTAAATAATAACCGGGTGGGACGAATCTGAATCGCCGCTCACAGCTACGCTGTGAACGCAAGAATTGCGGGAACGACCAGATAACGTAAATAGCAATCGGCTTAGGGCAATACTCGGCAGCCGGGATGGCCGAGCGGATTAGCGTTAAAACGATCCAAAGGCGCAGGCCTTGAGTGGACAATCCAACGTGAGCCTGTGGCCCTTATGGGCCTCGGGGGTTCGAATCCCTCTCCCGGCGCCAAAATCTAGTAAACAGGAAATAAAGAAAAATGAGAAAAGTTAGCATCGCCTTAGTCTTCACATTCATGGTATTCTTAGCGTCTGTTCT
>CAZAGP010000070.1:0-5970 GCA_964484575.1 uncultured Candidatus Bathyarchaeia archaeon
GAGCCTTCTACGATGCTCCTTGTCGGGTCTGGGTTAGTCGGTCTTGCAGGATTGTGGAGGAAGTTTAGAAAATAAATCCACATTCCCACACGCGATTCATCTCACCCACCTATGCCACCGCTGCGCATACAGTCCAAGCAGGGGGGAGCCGAAGGGCTCCTCCTACTCTCGCTGATACGGCAGTAGTGAGCATTTCTAACGGTAATAGCTAATTCTATCTTTGAGCGAAAGTATTTAGTTGTAGGTGTACTCGCCAAAATCCGGTTGAGGTAGCAAATTTTCTTTTGAGCCGGCGATTTCTTCCTGTAATCAATGAAACCCCACTCTTCCCTTCCAATGCAGATTTCAACCAGATATCTTCAGTATGGGCAAAGTGCAGGAAGTAGCAAGAGATCCGCTGAAGAGTAGAAAATTCCTCATCGCCCTCTTATTTGCTCCTTCTTGGGACCAAAGCAGACCTACGGTAACCCGCCAATCCTTGTCGGTACTTGTGCACACTTTAATCTAAACTTAATCTCATGGCATCTATCAGATTGAGACCAAGGATCGCCCAGACACAATGAAAGAGTTCCTCCACCAAAGTCCTATGACCACTAATCCCACAAAATTGTAGGTTTCCGCCTTTTTTCCAACGGAATTGTTGCTTTTTTATTCTTTACCTCTCTTTCATTCTTTCTCCCTTTACTTTTCTGTCAAGTGAATAAGAGGCTTTGGTTTCAAAACGTTAGTCGTCAATCAGAGACGAAGCATCTTCGTTGGTATGATTCTTGATAAGTTAAGTCCGAAGCAAGGGCCTTGCACTGAAGAAAAAATTGAAGGGGGACTCGTTCTAGAATCAAACCTTAAGGAGGAAAAAAATGTTGTAAGTTAAATCCAAGGCAAGGGCCTTGCACTGAAGAAAAAGTTGAAGACGCACTCATTCTAAAATCAAACTTTAAGGAGGAAAAAAATGTTGAACGTAAAAAGCCGAAGCTTTATCCTGTCTATCTTTATCATCGTTTTGATTGTGGGTGTTAGCTGTGTTTGGATCAATGATGCTCGGTCTGCTGAAAAAGAACCCGTCAAGGTGGGAATCTTGCATTCCTTGAGCGGCACCATGTCGATCAGCGAGGTCGCAGTAAAAGACGGAGAATTGTTGGCCATTGAAGAGATCAATGCTCGAGGTGGCGTACTCGGTAGAGAGATCGTGGCAATTATAGAAGATGGAGCCTCGGATTGGCCTACTTTTGCTGAGAAAGCAAAGAAACTGATCATGAAAGATAAGGTCGCCGTGGTATTTGGCTGTTGGACTTCTGCCAGTCGGAAGGCAGTGCTGCCGGTTTTCGAAAAATATGACCACCTCTTGTTTTACCCAGTTCAATATGAAGGACTGGAAGCTTCGAAAAATATTATTTATACCGGAGCGACGGCGAACCAGCAGATTATGCCAGGTGTAACATGGCTCTTAAAGAATGGTCACAAGAAGTTTTATTTGCTCGGTTCGGACTATGTCTTCCCCAGAACCTGCAACTTGATTGTCAAGGCACAACTTAAGGCCGAAGGAGGTACCTTGGTAGGTGAGGAATATACTCCTCTCGGTCACACCGAGTATAGTACCGTGATCAGTAAAATCAAGGCAGCCAAGCCCGATGTCGTCTTTAATTCCCTGAATGGTGACAGTAATGTGGCTTTCTTTAAACAACTTCGTTCTGCTGGGATTACTGCAAAGGATATTCCGACGATGTCGGTCAGCATCGCTGAAGACGAAATTCGCGGGATTGGTGCCGAGAACATGTTAGATCATCTCGCCGTCTGGAACTATTTTATGAGCATGGATACTCCTGAAAATAAGAAATTTGTGACGGCCTATAAAGCCCGCTACGGGAAGGACCGTGTGACAGATGATCCAATTGAAGCCAACTATTTCGGTGTCTATCTCTGGGCCAAAGCAGTGGAGAAGGCAGGAACGCCCGACCCGATAAAGGTCCGTGCCGCGGTGAGGGGACTGAAGTTTAAGGCTCCTGAAGGAGAGGTTACAGTGGATCCTACCAACAACCACGTCCACAAGATTGTTCAGGTCGGCAAGGTAAAGTCGGACGGGCAGTTTGACATTATCTGGAGTTCCGGAAAGCCCGTTGCTCCTGATCCATTTCCTTCACTGGTCTCTAACAAAATAGTGCTTGAACCGGGGAAGATTGTAGACCGGAAGAAATAAATCGCAGCACTCATTCATCTTTCCTCCCGCATCATTTGTGCGGGAGGAAGGGTGTTTTTTTGTGAAGGCGGCATAAGATGGGAATAGAAACCCTTCTCTCTCAAGTTTTCAACGGCCTTAGCTTGAGTTCTGTTTTGCTCCTTGTTGGTCTGGGGCTCAGCATTACCTTCGGCATCATGGGAGTGATCAACTTTGCTCATGGTGAATTCCTGATGGTGGGAGCTTATGTTGTATATGTTCTCCAAACCCTTTTTAACAAATACTCCGGTCATGGGTTCTCTGGAGTCTCTTTCTTAATTTCCCTTCCCTTATCGTTTTTGGTGGCCGCTTTGTTGGGATTCTTGCTTGAAAAAGTCCTGATCCGCTTTCTGTACGGACGCCCGTACGAAGGTATCCTCGCAACGTGGGGATGTAGTCTGATATTGCAGCAGGCGGCCAGAAATATCTTTGGGGCCAATAACGTAGATGTTACCAGTCCAAAGTGGCTTGCAGGGGGAGTGGAGCCTATGCCTGGGCTTCAACTTCCTTACAACCGTCTATTCATTCTCGCCCTAACCACCCTATGTGTGGTGGGAATATATCTCTATCTTTACCGAACGGTGCAAGGACGACGTATGCGGGCTGTCATGCAGAACCGGGATATGAGCGCTTGTTTGGGAATCCGAACCCGCAAAGTTGATACCTTCACCTTTGCGTTGGGCTCGGGCCTGGCCGGGATTGCAGGTTGTGCTGTGAGCCTCTTAGGATCCATCGGCCCTTCCACCGGACAAAATTACATTATTGATGCCTTTATGGTTGTGGTACTGGGAGGGACGGGAAGGCTCGCTGGCACAATTGCCGGAGCTCTGGTTATGGGCATCCTCAATCCAGTCATTGAATTGATCAGTACATCGAGTATGGGAAAGGTGATCCTCTTCATCTTGGTGATTTTATTCCTTCAGGGAAAACCGCAGGGACTATTCTCCTTAAAAACCCGTGCGTTGGATTGAGAAAGTTTTACTCATGGATACAAAGCCTGCTAAGTCCGCCATCTTTAGGTTTAAATGGTTTGCGTCGGTCATGCTTCTTCTGGCATTGGCACCCTTTTTTCTCTCAGACTTTCGCTTGAACTTGTTTGGGAAGTTCTTAACCTTTGCTATTGTCGCTCTGGGCATTGACCTCATTTGGGGGTATGCCGGGATTTTAAGTCTGGGCCACGGTGTCTATTTTGGTTTGGGCGCGTATTGTATGGGAGCCTATCTCAAACTTCAGGCAGAAGATTTGCCGGACTTTATGGGCTGGAGTGGACTCACCGAGCTTCCACGGTTTTGGAAACCTTTCTATCATGCCTGGTTCGCCTTGCCGATGACTCTCCTCATCCCGATGCTGTTTGCTCTTTTGGTCGGCTTTCCAACATTCCGTGCAAGGATTAAAGGGGTCTATTTTTCTATCCTGACCCAAGCCTTAGCCCTTATCTTCGTCACCCTTTTTATTGGGCAACAACCGTATACGGGAGGGACCAATGGGATAACAAATCTCCAGAGCATCTTCGGGTTTTCCCTTGCAGAACCGGCCACAATGCGCGGTCTTTATGCGGTGACGGTTTTGATGCTTGGGATAGCTTACTTATTATGCCACTGGCTTACTCATACTCAGCTTGGCAAAGTGCTAGTGGCCATTCGAGACGGAGAAAATCGGCTGCGCTTTTTAGGTTACAATCCGGCGTTATTTAAAGTCCTTATCTTCGCCATCTCTGCGGGATTGGCCGGTTTGGCAGGAGCCCTCTTTGTCCCTCAGGTGGGCATTATCTCTCCTTCGATGATGGGGATCCTTCCTTCTGTTGAGATGGCCATTTGGGTAGCTGTCGGAGGAAGAGGCACTTTAAAAGGTGCCGTGATCGGGGCTGTTTTAGTGAATGCGGCCAAAAGTTACTTCAGCGAAAACTTCCCAGAACTCTGGCTCTATTTCTTAGGAGTGCTTTTTATCAGTTTCGTTCTTCTCTTCCCTCAGGGGATAATGGGATTTTGGCAAAAGGGTCGCTTTGAGTGGGTGACCTTCATTTTGCGATGGCGGGAAAAGAGATTCGCGAGATCCTCTTCTCCGAATGGCCTTCCTCGCAAGTGCCATTGATAGGACGGGGTTATGGCTGTAACGATCATCTATTTGGAAGACGTCACGGTCGACTTTAATGGCTTTAAAGCCCTCCATGGCGTAAATTTTTTTGTGGACTATGGTGAACTCCGCGTTTTGATAGGTCCGAATGGGGCAGGGAAGACGACGCTTCTGGATGTCATTTGTGGATGGGTGAAGCCAGAAAGTGGGCGGGTTCTTTACGGGGAAGGTAAAGATATTCAGAGGTTGACCGAGCATAAAATTGCCAGGTTGGGCATCAGCCGAAAATTTCAAACCCCATCGGTCTTTGTCAACCTCACTCTATTCGAGAATATTGAGCTTTCCTTGCGGCGGGGCGAAGGATTTTGGGGCACCCTTTCTTCCTCATTGAATGGGGAAGATCGCGATAGGATATTTTCCGTTCTGAACATGATTGGCTTAGCCGATAAAGCTTCTGACAGGGCCGGGTCTCTCTCACATGGTGAGAAGCAATGGCTGGAGCTTGGAATGAATATTGTTGTGCAACCATCGCTCTTATTAGTTGATGAACCGGTGGCCGGAATGACAGGAAGGGAAAGGGAGAAGACAAGTGAGCTCCTTCAAGCGATCGCCAAAGACAGATCTGTTCTGATTGTAGAACACGATATGGAATTCGTTCGCCAGATCGCAAAAAAAGTAACGGTCCTCCACGAAGGTACCGTTTTGTGTGAAGGATCCATGGAGCGGGTTCAAAATGACCCGACGGTGATTGAAGTTTATTTGGGGAGGGGAGAAAAAGGGGAACGTAAGTGCTAAACATTGAGCAACTGAATTGCTCGTATAGTGAAACCATTATTTTACGCAATATCAACCTCACAATCCCTGCCGGAAAGGTGATGGCTCTCATGGGCCGCAATGGGGTTGGGAAAACGACTCTGCTAAAAACCATTATGGGGCTCCTGCGTCCCCTCGCCGGCAAGATTTCTTTCGATGGTCAGGAGATCACCCACTGGTCACCGGAGAAACGGGCAAGCGGCGGAATCGGATATGTGCCTCAAGGGCGGGATATTTTCCCTTATTTAACCGTGGAGGAGAACCTCCTAATAGGTCTGGAGGCCGCCCATAAGGCAGGGAGAGGAAGGGCTATTCCAGAAGGCATCTTTGACCTATTTCCGGCATTAAAGAGCATGCTTTTGCGAAAAGGAGGGAACTTGAGCGGTGGTGAACAACAGCAGTTAGCGATTGCTCGAGTCTTGGTCTCAGAACCAAAATTATTGCTTCTCGATGAGCCGACCGAAGGAATTCAACCTTCTATCGTTCTGCAAATAGAAAATACGATTCGGTTCATTAAGGAACAGGGAACGATATCTATCCTCTTGGTGGAACAGTATCTCGAATTTGCCCTGCGTCTGGCAGATTACTATTACATCATGGAGAAAGGTTCGATTGTCTCTGAAGGGATAACCCATGACATAAGTAAGGAAGCCATTGCAAACCATTTAACCGTATAATCGTCCACCTTTTTGGCCTAGTGGGCAAGAAGGAAGGGCATCGATCATAACAGAAGGGAGACGCGATGAAGATGATTCAAGCTATTTTGAGGCCGGAGAAATTAAAAGATGTGGAAGAACGCCTAAAGGGGGAAGGATTCCCTTCCCTCACGGAGATAAGTGTCCGGGGTCGAGGCAAACAGAGAGGTATTGTCA
>CAZAGP010000071.1:0-3027 GCA_964484575.1 uncultured Candidatus Bathyarchaeia archaeon
GTCTTTTCCATAGTTGTCTGGTCATCGGGCACCGTCTTCTTCTCCTTACATTTCACGCAGAACATTTCAGCCAATCAATATTCCCTCCCCTTTCTGAATGATTGATGTTAGCGATTAGCGAAGCCATAAAAGCCTTTCCAACATGATGAATAGTGATATTTCCCGCCAACTTTCAGAAATAAATGGGTTTTATCCATAAAACGATGAGACCATATGCAAGTACCTAACGAGAAGTACAAAGGGCGCTTGGCTTGTCAGCTCGAAAACTAGTCTCAATAATTGGTACTGGAAAACTCGGCAGCGCAGTCGCCCTTCAAGTCGCTAGCAGAGAGCTTGCTGACCTTAGACTTGTTGACATAATCAAAGGTTTGCCTGAAGGGGAAGCCCTTGACCTCGGCCAGATGACTGCGGAGCAAGGTGCCGATGTGGACATTGTTGGATCGAATGATTACAGGGATATATCGGGATCAAACCTGGTCGTCGTCATAGGAGGCCTCGGAAGAAAACCTGGAATGACAAGGCTCGACCTGCAGGAAAAGAACGAGGAGATAATACGCGGTATTACTGAGAAGATTATGGAATACGCTCCGAAATCGCTCATCCTCATGGTTACTAATCCAGTCGATGTCATGACCTACTTGGCTTGGAAGGTGTCCGGGTTCGATTCATCTCGAGTTTTCGGCCAAAGCGGAATGTTGGATACGATGAGATTCAAGTACTTCATTTCAAGAGCTCTCGGAGTGTCAACCAGTTCAATTCATGCAGTGGTGATTGGCGAACACGGCGATTCCATGGTCCCGCTACCGCGGTTCTCCACCGTTAACGGAGTCCCAATTACGGAGTTACTGCCGCAAAGTCAGGTTTCTGAAATAGTTGAAAGGACGAGAAGAACAGCTGCTGAAGTGATCGCGTTAAAGGGCGCCACAATATACGCACCGGCGCATGGGATTACTAGAATGGTTGAAAGCGTCATCAAGGATAAGAAGATGGTATTGTGCATGACGTCGCGACTAAACGGCGAGTACGGAGTCCGCGACGTTTACGTGGATGTTCCAGCAGTCCTCGGCGCGGCGGGAGTTGAACGGGTTATTGAGCTCAAATTGAACGAGGATGAACGGTCCACGTTCCTCAAATCTATTGACGTCGTCAAGAGTGCGATTGGGCATCTCAAGACCGTTAAACCCTAGCGCTCTGCCCTCTTCTCCCTCGCCTTGGCCACCCTGTTTGCGATCTGTGATGCCACAACTCCAGCCGCTATGCCTGAATCAATATTCACCACGGCAAGGCCGAGAGAACATGCTTGAAGCATAGCCATCAACGCTGCGGTACCTTTACCGCCGTACCCATACCCTGATGAGGTCGGGACTGAGATTAATGGAATGTCAACGAGGCCGGCCACGACCGTGGGCAATGCTCCTTCCCGACCAGCCACAACAATTAAACAATCCACATCACTCTTGATCAGAGTCGTTAGAGGTTCACTCAATCGATGAATACCAGCAACTCCGGCATCTGCTTCCAGAAATGTCACACAACCCATCTCGTTAGCAATCATCTGCGCTTCCTCAGCCACGCCCAAGTCGACTGTTCCCGCAGTGAGAATACCCACCCTGCCCCCAGTCTTCTCCAACACGAAATCATGCTGCTTAATGACCACGCTTCTAGCGTGAGCAAACACCTCGAAGATGTGGGGAGCCCTGAAATTCTCCCTCAGTACTGTTAACTGCGTATCTGACACTCTAGTCACAATGACTCTTCGATTATGTTCAAGCATGTTCTTGCAGATTGCGAGCAGATCCTGGTCGGATTTGCCCTCTGCGAGGATGAATTCAGGGATTCCACGTCGAGTGGCCCTCGAGACATCAAGCCGCGCAATACTACCGACCTTTTGAACAGTATCCACCTTCAGCGCCTTTTCAGCCTCATCCACGGAGATTTCTCCGCGGTAAAGTTTCTCCAGCGTTTCTCTCAATCTCCATCACCCGGGAAATGCCTAAGTACGATGAAGCTTCCATTGGGAATAAAATGTTAACAGCAAACGCATCCCTCCGAACATTGGACGGTCGCAGTGTCCAAGTAAGCGAGGATTTAGCCGACAAGGCAGGTCGAGTGTTGGAAGAGTTAGGCTCATACGGACGAGTCTTGGTCGCGTTTTCAGGCGGAATTGACAGTACCCTGCTCACTTACCTTGCGAAACTCGCGTTAGGTAACGAAGTGATTGCAGTAACCGCCAATTCTCCAAGCCTCGCATCATTGGAGCTGGAGGAGACGAAGAAGCTAGCGGCATTGATGCAGGTCGAGCACAAGATCATCCACACTGATGAACTCAATGATCCGAATTACGTCTCTAACCCTAGCAACAGGTGCTACTTCTGCAAACAGGAGTTAGGGGAGAAACTCATTCAAATGGCAGACCAATTGGGTGGGTACGTAATCGTTGACGGAACGAACGCTGAAGATTTACATGGTCACAGACCTGGCGCCACCGCGCTCACCGAGAAGGGCATACGAAGACCGTTAGCTGAGGCGGGGATGATTAAGGAAGAGGTGCGTGAGTTGGCTAAGATTCTAGGGCTCCCCAACTTCGACAAGCCATCAATGCCATGCTTATCCTCTCGAGTAGCGTACGGGGAAATTATTTCCCCCGAACGGCTTCTAAGGATAGAACGCTCAGAGAACCTGATACGCTCCCTTACGGGCGTGAAAGAGTTGAGGGTGCGCGATCACGGATCCATCGCGAGAATCGAAGTGGGCAGGGACGAACGGAAACTCTTCTTCAACGAGGACTTGCTGGATAAGATTTCGGAAGCATTACGCGGTTTAGGATTCGTTCACGTAGCGTTCGACGTTACAGGATACTGCTCGGGCAGTCTGAATCAAACTTCAGCCACCGTGCGCGACGGGAAGAAGTGATACCTCGTCACTCTCAAGAAGAGGAGTCTTCAAACCGTCAAGGCTACTGATCTCTCGGCCGGAGACCATGATCAACGCGTTCGGGCGAGGGTCCGAAGTTTGATCGTTCAGAAG
>CAZAGP010000072.1:0-2547 GCA_964484575.1 uncultured Candidatus Bathyarchaeia archaeon
AGTCTGCGCGTTTCACGTACGAGCATTGAAGTGACTGTAGTTGTGTTAGGTTGGTTACTTGGAGGACCCGCGTGGCTTGGAACACTGATTGCCGCGATCGCCATTGGACCAGCAGTTCAGTTTGGATTCAGAGTATTGAAAGTCCGAACGTCCTTCTAAGTTGAAACTGACTCAGATCACGTCAATGTGATCTGATGAAAAACCCTGCGAGACAAGTTCAGCCTTGACATGGCGTCTATGGTCACCTTGAAGCAGAAGCTCTCCTCCCTTTGTTGTGCCTCCTGCTCCGAATCGTCGTTTAAGTTCCCTCGCAACATCGGCCAACCTAGCTTCCGGAATCCCCTGAATGATCGTTACCGGTTTCTTGAATCGTCTGAATTCCACTCTTACAACAACACGAGCTTCGCTGCGGTCGAGTTCTTCAAGCGGATTAAACCCTAGATCGTCTCTCTTCTCCATGCAACTCGACCAAATACGAATGTTTAGGATGAATATAGAGTAGATGCACCATGAAGATCGTAGGCTGAAGAGTTATGAACGCCTACCCTATGAATCCGGTATTGAGCAGGATTGAGTGACACGTTCAAACGTATTGAGACTAAAGTGATTCATGCAGGCGAGCCGACGCCTAGAATCCTCGGCTCGGTAAGCATGCCAATCTTTCAATCTGCGATGTTCGAATCCGCAGGAGAAACTAGTTACCATGATATAAGGTACATTCGCTTGAACAATACACCGAATCATGAAGCCCTCAACCGGAAACTCTCAGCCTTGGAGAATGCTGAAGCCGCAATAGTTACTTCAAGCGGCATGGCAGCTATCACGACCACACTTTTGACATTCCTGTCAAAAGGAGACCATCTCCTAGCCCAGAACTGCCTCTATGGCGGGACCCACACGTTCGTGGCACATGACCTTGAGAAGTTCGGCATCTCATTCGATTTCATCAACGCAGATGACCCGGAATCATGGGAGGGAAAGCTGCGGGCGAACACTAAAGCGATCTACGTTGAGACGATGACGAATCCTCTGCTAGAGGTTGCGGATCATAGAGCAGTTGTTGAATTCGCTAAGAAGAATGAATTAATCTCGCTCATTGACAACACGTTCGCAAGCCCAATCAACTTCAGGCCGCTTGAACATGGTTTCGACATATCCTTGCATAGTTGCACCAAGTACTTGAACGGACACTCCGACATAGTAGCAGGCGCAGTAATCAGCCGAGCAGAGCTGGTTGAAAAAGTGAAGCATCGGCTAGACCATATGGGAGGATCACTTGACCCTCACGCGTGCTTCTTGCTTCATAGGGGCGTGAAGACGTTAGCATTGCGAGTCCGATTCCAAAACGAGAGCGCTTTACGGATTGCAAATTTCCTCGAGAAACAGTCGAGAGTCACGAAGGTCAATTACCCGGGATTACAGAGTCATCTTCAGCACGCTAGAGCAAGGGAACTGTTCGACGGATTCGGCGGCATGCTCAGTTTCGAGCTGGAAGGCGGTTCATCCGCAGCTGAAGACTTCATCAAGAAGACTACAATTCCATTAAAAGCACCGAGCCTCGGAGGCGTCGAAAGCTTGCTCACAATACCCTCAACAACCTCACACGCAGGAATGCGACCTGAGGAGAGAAAAGCAATCGGAATCTCCGACGGCCTAATTCGAATGTCAGTTGGCATCGAGGCGACGGAAGAAATTATCGAGGATTTTGAGGACGCCCTAAGTTAGTGCCCCCGCCGCGTCTCTTAACGAGTCCGTAGAGGGCGAGGACGAATACAAGCAGAATCGTAAGCACTGGAATCACGCTAATGCTGGCAGTGTACGTACAATTCGTGACATACCCGTCCGGGGGCAGAACCATGCACGCCTTTGATTGCAGCCAGAAGACTTGAACGTCAATTTGATCATGATAAAAGTTGAACCCCGCATCACTCATCATTGAAAGTTCTGATGAAATATCCATGGCTGCAATCCACATGCTAAGAAAAATTAATCCCGCAACGTAAGGGAGAACTCTCAAGGCGACCTTTGATCGATTAACCATTAAGCGGCACGCGTCTCCTTTCACATAACGAGGGTTATATCCTAAAATCTCTCGCTGATTAATTGACCTACATGGCGTATGTGAATCTGGGCAGGACAGGCACGAAGGTTTCACGAATATGCCTAGGATGCATGACCTTCGGTAATGATGCCTCATGGAAGATTGAGCTTGATCAAGCTCGCAAAATCGTCAACAGAGCGATTGATCTGGGAATAAACTTCTTCGATACTGCCAACGTGTACTCGTTAGGGAGATCAGAGGAGATTACGGGTGAATGCCTCAAGCCCTATCGCGACAACGTGGTCATAGCTACAAAAGTCTACTTTCCCATGGGCGAAGGCCAGAATATGTCCGGACTTTCACGAAGGCACATCACGCAACAGATTAGAGGTTCACTGAAACGTTTACAGACCGATCATGTTGATCTCTACCAGATTCATCGATGGGACTATGACACGCCAATTGAAGAAACAATGCGGACATTAGATGACGTAGTCCGCCTTGGT
>CAZAGP010000073.1:0-3195 GCA_964484575.1 uncultured Candidatus Bathyarchaeia archaeon
CGGTGGAGTGGAAGTTGGTGTAGCGCAGGCCCATCTGGGCGATGCGATCCATGGCCGGGGTGGGGATGACGCCGCCAAAGGTGCTGGGCGCGGCAAAGCCTACGTCGTCAGTCATGATGAGCAGGATGTTGGGCGCGTCCTTGGGCGGCACCACCCGGGGCGCCCACCAGGGCTTGGACTGGGCGGCGTTGCGCTCGATCTTGCCTCGGAACTTCGGGTCGGGGGGCGGCAATTGCTTGCCGCTGATGGTGGTGGTGGCGTTGGGTGCACCCAACTCCCCGGTCACCTGCTGGGCCAGGGCCAGGACCGCAGCCAGCAGCAGGACCAGAAGCGCCATGAGCCAGACAACAAGTGTTTTAGGTGGTCGGCACATCATTTCCTCCTTTTACTTAGGAAGTCAAAAAAGCCTACGGCTTCTTGTTGTTAGGCCTCAGCGGTCAGATCACTGCTTGACCATTTTTACCGCCGGAGGCTGCCAGGTCCCCTCACCGGGTGGGAGGATGGAAGGCGGCTCCGTCTTCGGCCAGTAGAGGCGCATTACCAGATAGATGGGGCCGTTCGGCGCGGGCAGCCAATTGGCTTCCTTGTCCGAACCGGGCGATTTATTCTGGAGGTAAATCGTCAGCGAACCGTCGGCGTTCTTCTTCAGGTCTGGGAGCATGGGCGAGTTGATGAGGTACCGGTTGATTGGGTTTTTGATCAACAATTGTGTCTTGCCGTCGTACATCGTCACCGACCAGAAGGCATTGACCGGCGGATACTGGCCCGCGGCGAAGGTGAGCGTGTAATTGTGCTTGCTGCCGTCCAGCGTTTGGCCGGTGGAGTCCTTTTTGGTAAAGGGATACATGGCTTCTATCGCGTCGTTGCCGTAGATGCCCATCTTGGCGGCGGCAGCGCGCAGCAGCCAATCGCCGTGGTAGAAATCCCGGTCGCCGAAGGCCGAAGCTACACGCCAGCCATTGATGTTCTTGCCCAGGGCTGCGACTTTCTGCTCCACCTTCTTCTCGCCCTCTTTCATGCCCAGCCCGACTTCGAGCTTGTGCTTGAGGCTGAGGTCCTTAAAATCGAAGCTCTTTCCAGGACCGACGCCAATGCGGGCCAGCTTGGCGCGGATATCTTTTTCCTCCGGTCCCGGCGGTGCGAATTGCAAGGCAAAGTCCAGATACTCGAAAAAGTTTTTCTTAACCAGCTCCTTGTTGACCTTGGGGAAGTTGATGGCCGGGGGTGCTGGCGGCGCTGCCTGGTGCAGGTACGCAGAAAGCGGTTGTACTTTGTATCCAGACTGGACTTTCACGACGTTGGGCATGTCCTCCGGGTTGAAGAGCTGAGTCCGGTATGCCCCCGCGGAAAACTGCGTGGATGAGCGGAACACCTTCTTGATGCCCGCGGGCGTCTCGCCCTTCCAGTCAGGGCCAACCACCATGAAGTCACCCGCCTCGTTGCCGGTCGCCCGGCTACCGATGTAACCGTAGTTGAAGGTATTGCCGTCGACGAGCATTACTGAGTAATAACGCTCTTTTTCCACCGCGGGAACCGACAACACCAGCGGCTCAGCACGCAGGTCCATGAACAACATCGAATAAGGCGTGTCGCTGTTGGGCGTCACGACCGCCGTGTCCTTGTAAGTGAAGACGCGGTGCCCATTGAAGATCTCGTTGAACAGGGCCTTGAATTGCCCCGAGTTGCGGTCCACGGCATACTCGTACATCACCGCGTAGTTCATCACGACGGGCAGGCCATAGATGAAGCCTTCCTCGGCGATTTCAAAGGCCTCTTTTATACTTGGCCACGCAGGAGAGGCGGCGGGAGGCGCGGTCTTCTGCTGGGCCAGGGCCAGGACCGCAGCCAGCAGCAGGACCAGGAACGCCATGAGCCAGACGTCTAGTATCTTACGTGGTCGTCGCATCGTTTCCTCCTGTTGTAGAAGGGTTATTTTACTTAAAGTTCAATGATTCCGCCTCATGCGATTTTTTTTGGGTGATACGGTTCCTTTTGGTCTCCTCCTTTCCTCCAGAAATACTTGAGTATTAAAATTATTAGAACCCAAAGAGATAACCTACATATAACAACGCCATGAAGCTATCCCCTATTGCCGCCCATTTAACCAGGCCATACTTCTTCAGGGGGCTAAGGAACACCGCCCCGGCAAAGATAACTTTTTCCAATATAGCCACAACCACTGCCGGAACCCGCAGACGCGGGTCGAAGGCGGCATAGATCATCAAGGCCCCTACCAGAGCGCCAACCATCCCCGAGAACATGGTCACCAGCAGCAACCTCGGGCTTATCTCTTCCCAGTGGAAAACGCGGCGAATCAAGTTCCGCGGTGACAGAAAGAAGCCGATGGTAGCCGCAGTGGTCAGCGCCCCGGTTAATATTAAGATGAGCCGGATGTTCTCGGATATCATTCTCCTGGGCTCTCACCAAACTGCATCTTGCCTCATATCTCGGTCCGGATAAAATGCCACTTCCGCGTCAATTTCAAAAAGCAATTCCTCCCGGCAGACGTCGGCCACCATGACGATGGCGGGGAGAGTCTCCAGACCACGGGCGGCGGCTCGTTCGTAATACACCGGGGCGTACTCGGGTTGTTTAACAAAGACGCAGGCCGCGGCGATGTCCTGGAGGCTGGCCCCATCCTGGCCGATGAGGGCCGCGATCTTATCGAAGGTGCAGTCGATCTGGCCCTGGACGTCGCCTGGATACAGGCTCAGCCCTTGCTCATCGATAGCCGCGGTGCCGGAGACTTGAATCATGGAAATGTCGGGGTGCTGGATGAGCGCCCCCCGGGAAAAAGCGGAGCCGTACCGGAAGGCATCTTGCTGACCCGGGTTGCTCAAATGCCTGATTAAGGGGCGGGACTCCGGCGGTCCCGCCACTGCCAGAAGGTCCAGGGCAACGGCCGCCCCACCCGGCGAATCACCCCGAACGCCGGTGCTCGCCGGCAGTTTGAGGCAGCCGTTGCCCTGCCCTGGAAGAATGCCGAAATCCCCATAGATAGCCGTGCGCACCCGGTTGAACTCCGGGTACCAGCCCAGGATATCCGAGAGATAAAACAAGGTGCGCACCACGTCCCGATAGGAGGCCCCCTGGCTTTCGAGAATCGCCGCGGCCCGCCTGATCAGCCGCTTGGCCTGGAGGGAGTGGGTATTATCTTCGCGCCGCCCCGGTATAAGGCCCTGGAGATTCTGCAAC
>CAZAGP010000074.1:0-8127 GCA_964484575.1 uncultured Candidatus Bathyarchaeia archaeon
GGGTACATGATCTGGGTTTTCCGGGCACAGTGCATGATCAAATCATTCGTGGTAGGTCGGAGCGCCCAGAAAGAGTCTCCGAGTGAACTCCTAATTTCGGTCCCGAAAGGCCGACCTATGAGTTGGGAAAGATCCACGTATCCTTTGTGCGTGTGAAACTGTCGTTTGTCTACGCGAAGTAACCATTGACGTCTGACGTCAAAATGAAGCAGTATAACAGAACCTTCTTCAATTGGACCGGCCACGACACTAGGGTCCTCCTGACGAAAATTCAAGGAACTTGTCCGCAAAAATCCTTCCAGCACGTGACCTAACAAAATTGGCACACCACGTTTCACGGTTGAGAGATGCGATAATTACATTGACAAATAGCGCGCGCTCGAGTGCGGGAATTACAAGCAATATTGCGGGCAGAAGTGCAATCAGACTGGTCTTCCATGCAACGTCTTGAGGTAGGTCGAATAGGAACCATAGCGAATTATATTTTACGAGTACGCCGACTATTCCCAGTAACGCAGCAGAAGATGCCACGGGCATCAAGCTCTTCCGCTCCACGACAACGGATTGCACATTTTTCAACGGAATCGTACGCTGAAGTCCGTGACGCCATCCCCTAGTTCTCATAATCAATACATCATGTGTCATCGCGAGAGAATAGTTCCCTCCGTTACAAATGTAGGTTTCGTCGTTCGACATGTGATCACTTCTCAAACGGAGGCCCAGTCACCCACTCTAACCAAGCTCAAATTGAAGAATATTACACTACTTAAACCATACACGGTTTCGACTATTCACTCGTAGATAGCCTATCGTTTATCAGGAGAAGAATTCGTTTACCATTCTTGTCACTGGACCGCGTGTGTTTGATTTACGTTAAGAACGGGAGAAGTCTACTCAAATCGTCGGCCTCGACAACCACGTCTGCCTTATCTCGCGCCAATTTGTCTTTTGGGTTAAATGCAATTTTCAGACAATCATCAAGAGGCAAATCATTCCCGCGGTCACCAATCAAGGCAGTCTCTTGCATGCGCACTGAAGCCTTAGCGGCAATGTCCTCAACAATCCTTCCTTTATCGGCGACAGAAACTTTTACTCGGATTCCGCCGCTCAGAGCTCCGTCGTCGATGACCAGTTCATTAGCTTCCACGAAATCCGCCTCAAGTTCTTTCGCGAATTTGTCCGCTAAAACGGAAAGCCCGGCACTCACTATAGCAGTCTTGACGGAGTTTTGCCTAAGGTGTTTGAATACCTCTCTGACTCCTTCACGGTAAGCAACCTGCTCTACGACTTCTGCCAAGGCGACTGCGGAAATTCCCTTCCAGCATCTTGCATCAGCTTCTGCCCATTCGGTGTAGGAGATCTCACCCTGTTCATAGCGCTGCGCCGATATTCGCCCCTTGTCCCATGTGCCAAAGGAATCGTGAAGGTACCTCCATAAGCTGTCAATGGACGTTAGCGTGCCATCCAGGTCAAATACGGCTAATCGAATTCGTCGCCGCATCCTCAGATCACGCGCCACGAAGCATTCTTGAGATTTCCAGAAGCACGGGTGCTGGTGTCCAGACGGAGAATACCTTCACATATTTCACGCCCGCGGCTTTCTTCAACTCTGGGACTACACCATGTTCCGTATAGCCGCGGATGAATCCCTGAATAAATTGCGTCAAACCTGATTCAGGAATCGGATTTCGAGAATAATGCCCTGAATAGTATAGCAATTCCGCAACATCCCACGCGTAGTCCCCTTTCTTGCCTCCCTGTTCAAGGTCTACTGCGTAAATCTCATCTTCTTTCGCAACGAAATTTTCGGGTTTCGCGTCGCCTACGGACACACCCACTTCATGAATTCTCGACAACGTCTCTCCTAACTGCTCTGTCATCCGCAGTTGGGAAGGTGTTAGGGATTTTTGATTAACCATTTCAGCAACGAGCTTGTCAACCGGTTTACCCGGCACGTATTGCTCGATTAGAATACGCTCGTTCACGCTTATGTGAACCATTTCTGGTACCTTGATCTGTTTTCTGGCCAGATACCTGTTGATTCCATACTCGTTTGTCATTCTCGCTTTTCCGGAAACAGAGAAGAATTTGCTGCCGAAAGAGACAAGGTTTAGGGTGAACCATTTGAAATCATGCCAGTCCGTGAATCTCTTCGCGACCAGCCGCTCCCTTCCTGAAGTGATCAGATAGACTTCATTCAATACTCCAGCTAATGGTACAACTGTCACTCCGTGACCAGGGCGCACTTCAGCAATTGCCTTTTCGAGGGGAGTTCTCTCGTTCACGGACACAAGGCCTCTCGCCGTCCGGATGAATAAGTAGTTCTTAGGATCCTCTGGTCTCTCCTCAGTCACTTGTTCAATCTGGAGTCTAAAGGAATTGTATAGTTCTCGAGCCATCAAGTCCAAGTTCAGAAAGACGGCTCGTCCACGCGTAAGGTAAGAGTTGACTGCTCTCTGGCTTTGCTGAATAATGTTGACTACATGTTGCGGACCCTTGTTCTTGAGCAACCTATCTACTAGACTGTCAGAGATTCTGATATAGCTGTCTTCTACTTCGACCGTTTCGGTACCGATGGTTGCTGCGGCCTTGAGGAAAGATTCGGCGAGCGTTTTCAGATTCCTGTCACGCACTTTCTCGTCCAAGAGCTTGATATAGTCGCTCAGACTGGGAGTGAATATTCTCGCTCTTATTCTCATTCTGGATAGAGGGTAGAACTCGGGTTTCGCCACAAGTTCGCGACTAGTCTCCCCATACTCGAATACAAGGTTCTTGACCTCTTCTTTGACTAGTCGTGATTGAAACCGGAGAGTGTACCCGTTCAAGTATTCGGCGTTGTACAGTGGTTGATATGGGTACAATAACTTGTCCGTTAGAAAATCTCCGAGCGCCCCGTTCTTGACGTCGGATTCGAAGAGTTCTCGATCAACGACCAGGAAGCGGCCCTCATTCTTTCCGATAAATCGGCGGTGGCTGCGTACTCCCTCCGAGTATTCTTCGCAAACTGCCATCAGGTCTAGTCCCAGCCAACTTCCACGTCTCCCGTAGACGGACGGCCCAAACTCGCAAAGTGCAACTAATTTCGAGGACGGAGAGATCTCTCCAACCTTGCCGAGAGCATCTTGCATCTCCGTCTTGTCCAACATCATTATTCACCGTTCAGAATGCATTTCTGGAGTTTAAGTTTGTCAGGATTTGGATGCTAATTCTCCTCGCAATCGTATCCTGTAGAAGAGAAGGAGGAGCCCTTTACCGTGCAGCCACATATCCTTCGTTAGTCGCTTCAACGGTGTTTTTCTTCCTTTCCTCTCAGCCCAAAATATCGGGATCTCCTTAATGTGGTAGCCGAGCCTCCTGGCGATGACTATCACTTCCGTATCCCAGAACCATGTATCGCTTCTTGCTTCCTTCGCGAGTGTATGTACGAGTTCTCTCGAGAAGGATTTGAATCCGCACTGATGATCGTGCACACCAGTCCTGAACATCAAGCGCACGAGCCAGTTGTACCCGATTGAGGCCAGACGCCTAATACGTGGCCTGTTCGTAATTGATTCCGGCAGATATCTTGATCCCGTAATTAAATCGTCGCCATTCATGATTATCAGGTGACGATAAGCGTTGAGCTGGTCTAAGTCGCCTGCCATGTCCACATCTAAGTACGCATAAGTATCTGCTTCAACTTTAGACCATGCTTCGCGGAGAGCTCGGCCCCTACCGAGCTTTTCGTCATGCTGTATGTACTTGAGGTTGTCATACTTCTTGATCAACGGATTCATTATGCTTGAGGAATTTGACCCGTCTTCTGCTACTAACACTTCGAAGTTACTCGTTAACTTGGAAGTGTGAAGCTGAATTGTTTCGATTGCGTTCTCGAGAAATGCTGTGTCTTTGTAGACGGGAAGTGTAATTACGATCTTGGGACCGGGCTCCAAGGCTCACGCCTAATTCTTTCTGATCAGTTCTCTCGTGGCTTGAACTATCGCCATCTCGCTACCATAGTGTTCTCTCCAGCCTAGCGAGCGCAGCTTCTCGTTCGATAGTTGCATGAGTTTCACGTCACCCATCCAACCGCGGCCACCGTCAACCCCGCCGGTCATCATTATCTTACAATCTAAGCCTGCCTCTTCCAGGACTATTTCGGCAATCCTCCTCACGCTCACCCTGTCCGAGCTGCTCAAATTGTAGGCATCGATTCTCTTACCTGATTTCAGGAAGGCATTCACCAAAAGATCAATTGCAGATATGCAGTCCGAGATGTGGATGTAGGATTTGGATTGGGTACCGTCCCCTAGCACTTCCAGCGAAGCCGGGTTCTGTTTGAGTTTCTTTAAGAAATCTGGAATAACTCCATGGTTGCTCCTCGCGCCCACCACGTTTCCTAGTCGGAGGATTAACCCGCGGAAGCCATACGTGTACGCATAGGATGCGATCATTGCTTCACAAGCGAGTTTGGATGCCCCGTAAGTGCTGATCGGGAACAACGGCCCATAGTTTTCGGGCGTAGGCTGAGTTAATGCTTCACCGTAGACTGTTGATGTTGAAGCAAAAATGATGATCCGAGTTCCAATCTCTCTCATTGACTCAAGAAGATTAAATGTGGCGATCTGGTTCTCGCGAAAATGTAAAGCAGGATCAACGCCTCTCACTTCTGGATTAGCTGCAAAGTGGTATACCCTCTCAACCTTCTGGAGGGCGTCTCTTACTCTCACCGAATCCTTAAGGTCGCCTTCAATGAAGCGGCAGTTGGAAGCGGTCAAACTGTGCTTCAAGTTCTTCAGGCTCCCGGCGCTTAAGTTATCTAAGACGGTCACGTCCAGTTCATTTTGGATCAAGAAGTCGACCAAATGGCTTCCAATGAATCCGGCACCGCCCGTTACGAGGATTCGCGTGGTCATGAGTCACTCAGACTCAATGTCAAATGGGAGATAGGATAGTAAGAAGCTTATTGACGATTATGTTCCTATTTGCTGATTGGTGAGGACAACGATTTCAATCGTGCTAGGCACGTACAATGAGGCGGAGAACATAAGGAAGCTTATTCCCCTCATTCAATCCGTTTTCGAGGCGAAAAACCTGGACGGTGAGATCGTTGTTGTGGATGATAGCTCACCTGATGGCACGGGTGAAATTGTTCGTAGACTCGAATCAGAGTATGATAATGTCAGACTCTTTTCGCGACCTGGGAAGCTGGGTCACGGCTCAGCCATTGCGGAAGGATACAAGAGGGCAATCGGTGACGTAATTTTCAGCATGGATACGGACTTCTCACATGACCCGGTGGATATTCCTCGCTTCATTGTGAAGATAAATGAAGGCTTTGATTTTGTGCAAGCGTCACGGTATGTTCATGGTGGAAGCTATGAAGTCAAATCATTCGAAACGTGGAAGAAGAACGTTGCCAGCAGGTTTGGGAATGTTCTTGCGCGCACGCTGACCGGTGTTCCATTGCATGACTTCACAACATCATATAGGGCCGTGCGCCGCGAAGTCGTCGAGACAGTTGTCACCGAGTCAGGAGGTAACTCGTTCTTTCTCGAATTCGCTGTGAAAGCCTACAGGGGCGGGTTCAAGCTCGCTGAGATACCGATCATATTCAAGGACCGAGTTTCGGGAAAGTCCAAACTTAGGCTAGGTAAACAATCCTCAACCATGTTAATGGAACTGCTCAAGCTCAGCTTAGGCTAGCGGACTTTTCCCGGCTGCAAAGGCAGAAACAGTCCCCGAAACAGATTGCGCAATGGAACTAGCAGATTCCTAAGCCGTTCTTGCCTCTGAGGATTGAAAGCGAAGAAATACGCGCTCAGGAAGATTAGTTGCCGAACTGACGAACAGAGGTTGATGAGTCCGAATGGGGTGAGCTGATCCGTCAGATAGCGAGGCAGCTCAGGATGACTGCTACCAATGAAGTAGAATAATATGATGAATGCGTTCAGAACGTCAGCAAGCCGATATAATATGAAATCGAAGTTCGGGGTGAGAACAACGATCGGCAGCAGCTGTAGGAACATTTGTGGGTCGAACAGATAGATAGCTCCGTACCAAGCATACCATGAGAGTAGAATCTTCTCTAGCGGCGTCCTGTCGCTTGCCACCGCCCGGATGATTAAGTAGAGTATGATCGCGAGACTGAGCATCTGTCCTGCGCGGGCACCCGAGATGATGTCTCCCAAACCTGCGGTTTGGATTACCATCGATATCCAAGTGTTCTGTAGTTGATGGTTGGGTCCACTGTAGCCAACAAACAGATTTAGCCATAATTTGAAATTGAGGATCGCGAATGGAGCGTTCACCAAGCACCACGTTCCTGCAGCGATTGAGAAGAATCTTCCACGCGCCTTCCAGTCCGGAAGCCCCGAGAGCATTGCGAAAATCATGATACCTGGGATAAATTTCGTTAATGTCGCCAGCGTTAGACCCAGGGCGCTTCGGTCATAGCGTTTCTCAACGTAATACCAAATGGATAGCGTAGAGAAGAACGCAACTACGATGTCCCAATTGTAGAACCCGTAAACCAAGAAAGTGAGCGTGGTCAAGATATACAGATAGATCCTAAACGTTGAGAGACGAAGCTTCATGCACAGTTTGTACAGGAGGTAGAGTGTCCCGATCATGAACGGGTATTCAAGAATGGCCATCGTGACGACAAAAGTGTTGTAGGCATCTAAGACGACCGGAAGATAAGTTGAAACCGCTTGACTGATGAGGATCAGGGCTCCAACGACCTGTGGATATTCGAGTGGATATTGAACATAGGGTATTAGCAGGTTGTTGTGACCCTGGTAGACATCTCTAATCCAGAGATATCCGACGTCACTGTAGAAGTTTGGAACCATAAGCGGAACTTTCAAAAGCGAAGTGTAAACCCATAACGAGGAGGCAACGATGAGCATTAGCTTGAAGTACTCGTCCTTACCCAAGAGGGCTAGGAAGCTGTCTCCTGCTCTTTTCATTCAGCGCTAACCAATGGACCTGAGTAGGTGATTGTCTTTAGAATCTTTTGCCCGGTATCCATTTAAGTGGACGTATGCAATGGGCTCGTGATTCTCGTTTGAGAATGAAGATTGTAACAATATTCTTCATCGTATACGTAATCGCATTAAGCTTCATTCCCCTCGTGCAACAATTGTTCATTGCTCAAAGTTCATGGCTCGGGTACGGGACGGGAGCGTACGCCTATCAGAGCCCATCATACTTTGTATTGTTCAACGATCCGTATGATGGTAGCAGTAAACCCAACATTCACGTGAACCCTTCATTCGCCCCGAATGTGCGCATTAGTGTCGTTGAATTTAGCGATTGGACTAGTTACGTGGACGGTTTCAACTTATTCAACGACTTCAATGTAACCATACGTGCTAGCGCGGATGGAAAAACTTTGGACGCGGCCTACACTAGGCCGGGGCTCATTCTGCATAAGTTGATCGAGCTCTCCTCAAACACGGTCCAGGTGAAAATTATCGCTAACAAAGAGATCAACGCACATATTGAATTATGGAAGTGGATAATGACTTCCGTTAATAACGTAACCGCCGCTAGCACGGCGAAACCAACGGTGATCCCAACCTCCACAAACATCAATTTCACCTTCAATGATCAATCCTCGAACGCGATCGGGATAGGAGAAATCTCGCTATCTCGAGTTCCAACACAGATTGAAGTGTGGCCGTTTGAAAACGGATTCAACAGGGTAAGTGTGGACTTCATAAACAGTGAGATGACTTTCACTGTTTCAGGATCAATCATTAACCCCGGTGAGGTAAGCTGGAGTTACGGGGACCTAGTCTATGTACTGCCAGTAATCGCGATAATTACAGTCACCGTGTACCTGCTGGTCGAACATTATGGAGAGAAGAGTAAAGATCGTACTCGCCGCTCTAGCAGTTAGAGTAGCCATTGCGCCCTTCTTCATGCACTCGGGCGACTTAGGCACAATATACGAATCGAGTGCGATAGCGCTGAATGGGGGCAACTTGTACAATTACGTTTACCAGCAAACCCTGCAAATGCAGTACGCGACGGGGTTACCTGTATTCTTTGAAGGATACGCGTATCACCCTCTGCTCATCTACTTCTTCGTCCCATTCTATTGGGGGTATACTCTGGTCGCGGGGACCGCTCCGTCGATCA
>CAZAGP010000075.1:0-13102 GCA_964484575.1 uncultured Candidatus Bathyarchaeia archaeon
ATGCTGCGGAGGCTATGAAGAAAGCTAAGAGCGAAAAGATGGTCGTGTTGATTGATATCAGCACGTTATAGTACAGGAATTGCCAAATGGGCGAAATCGCGTTAATCAGCTGAATCGGGATTACGGTTCCAAGGGGATCTAGAGCAAACGGTGACGAGATGGTGCTGAAGACGGCCATCCCGTACATGCTGCCAATCAGGATCACGCTGAATTTCCAGTCAGGTCGCTTGAGTTTGATATTGCGCCAATGGACTCTCGTCAGGTTAATCATTCCAATCGCGAACGCGGTGAGGATCATTGCAGTTAGATACGCGAGTGAATTATCTGAAAGTGTCTGCAGATCGATAGGCGTGGAGACATTCACGTAATAGGTGACTGCGTAGAAGAATCCGGTGCAGAATATTGCAATTTGAATAATGGTCTCCCATCTGGTCCTCTTCCGTTTCGCAGCCATCATCTCACCTTACAGTTTCAGGAAGTTCATTATTATCTGATTGCCGAATGAGAAGAGGATTGTTCCAATTAGTATCAGCAAGATCGCAAAGACTTTCCCAGCATCCTGACCAATCGTCCACGCGACCTCCTTTACGTCGTTAGTGAGGTAACTTTGAGCTGTGTACAGTTCCCCGGCCAAAAGGGTCAAGTCACATGTTGCCAGGAAGAAGGGTAGTTGATCTATGCTTGAGGTGCCGGCGAACTGGTGTACTGCTTCAGCTCTGCCCGCCTCCGCGATCTCGAGTGATTCAGCCGAGAAGATGCCTACGAAAATGTTGAGGGCAGGTCTCTCGCGTTGTAACAGCCCCATCACGCCTGCAGCGTAAGCATAAATGCTCGCGGAGATATAGCGCACAGAATCTACAGTGTACTTTTCTGGCTTCCCAGCCTTAGTATATTCGTCCTTGACAATTTCCTCCGTAACCTGTTGAACGTTCTGATCTTCATTCGCGACGATTAATTTTACATCATGCATAACACAAAGCCTGACCACATAGCGGAGCAACGCAAGGGCTGCCAGAGTATCCGTCGCACCGACTCCGCCTGTCCCAGGGCTAAAGAAGACACAGCGGTCTAGCGTCTTTGCCTCAGCAATCCACTCCTTCAGCTTGTCTAGACCAGGAATCGGGCGCATTTTCGACTTTTTTTTCAGAGCGGTCCGAGATGCGACGAAAACAACGAAAAGGAGAAACAGCAGGACGACGGCTTGGCCAATGCGACCTGGAATCAGCTCCATCATTCTTGAACAAGCTCAATTTCAACGGAAAAAGGAAAAAGGGGATAGAGGGAGCCAGATCGCCTAGACCCCTTAGCTGGGGGTTTCACCTTGACCAGGGAACTTAACGTCAACCTGACCGTGCGCCGACATCTTAGCAAAGTGGGGGCTCTCTTCAGTTACTTTCATCTTAGCATGGGATTTGAGTGCTTCCTCACTTGGGAAGGTCGCTCCACATTGGCTGCATTTAAAATCTGCCATTAAACATACACCTCCTTACTACTTATGGTACTAGTACTTATCGCGCTTGGTAAATAACGTCCACGTACGCCTCTGCCGGATTCACGGGCAAATGCAAGCGAGACGAGTGCAAATGCAATACGCTTAAATGCAATCAGAGTTACAGATACGATTGACGTTCATGGCTCTCACTCCAGTCTCATCTGCTCCTAAACCTAAATCTAGCAAGACCTCAACCCGAACTTTCCGAATTGATGAAGACGTTGACCGGAGGTTGGTCCAATTGTCTGACACAATGGGAGTTAGCGCAAACCTTCTCGCCAATAGAGCTTTGAGAAAACTGGTCGAATGGGATGATTATGCTGAGAAGTTCGGATTCTTCACTTGGCCTTCAGCATTGGTCGTTGAGATGATGTCCGCCATTAACGACGAGGATGTAAAGCGGTTGGGCCTTTGGGCGGGAAGTAACATTTGGAGAGAGTTCATCTTCTTCTGGTTCAAGAAGATCTCCACCGAGAACGTGATTGATGCCTTAAGGGTACTCTTCCCAAAATATGCTAAAGGCTACGATTGCGAATACATGCATGACGTAGTAGACCGGAAGCATGTCATCGTGATCAAGCATGGCCTGGGCAGGAAATGGTCGTTGTATTACGAGCACTTCCTGAGAGGCTTATTCAGAGGAGCCAGCAAAGAGATTGAAGTGGACGCTATGGAAAATCAGCTAGTTGTTCGAGTTAAGACCTGAAGGTCCGTCACCTCGAGTAATCATGTCAAGTTATCAACCTCACTAAGGGCACCCGGCATGGGGGCTCACCTGGAACCTTGGACAAGTTTCGAAACGATTTGCCTGTTTCGAAACAAGTAACATCTTGCAGTTTCGAAACTCGTTTCGAAACGCCGTCTCAATACAGCTATCCGCATGCGCGTGCAGAGTTCCCTAGTACTAGGGTGATCGAAAGACGGTTTCTTCCGGATAAACCTCGATTCCTTCACCAGTTATTCTGAAGGGACACAAACGGTCCGAGTGCTTAGCCCCCCGCATCTTTCGGATTTCTAGCGCTTTAACGTTCGATTCCTCCACGCGGTACATGTGGAGAACTATGACTCCCTGAGCGAGGAAGGCTTCGGCACCGTACCTCGTAACGTCCTGTCTATCCTCAGCGTTCTCGGCCAGCATTATTGTCGTCAGATCCATCTCTGTAAGGAGCTTGATCAAACGCAACGTCTCCTGACGGATATCGAATTCGTCCTTGTACTGTAACATAAGAGCGGAAATCGAATCGATCACACATCGTTTCGCGTTTACTTTCTGTTTGACTTCAGAGATTACCTTGACTACGTCGTCGAAGTTGAACTTGGCAGATCCTAGGAAACTCTGTTGAAGAGAAACTGGGACATAAGTGCCCGTCACTTGACGCTTAATAGGAGAAGCGTCAACAAATCCGAATTTCCGCTGTTTTTCAGTGTCTTCCAGATTCCAACCGAACCTTTCGCTGTTCCCGACGATTGAGTATGGGGGCTCATCAAAGGTGACGTACATACCGTTCTCGCCGTAATCCATGGCACCTTTGTAGAGGTATTGCACTCCGAATGTTGTCTTCCCTGTGCCCGGGCCACCGAGCAATAGGTAGCTGAACCCGCGAGGTAAGCCTCCCTCGATAAGCTCATCCAGGCCCTTGATTCCAGTCTTGACCCTATCATCCAATCCGCAATATCACCAATAGAAGGAACGTTAGTAGTATGTAACGATAAAAAGCAGTATCGGTCAGACGATCGTTACCTTATTCAAACCTGCCAGGAAATTGTACTTACCAGTGCCAGTGTGCACAAACCCTATAGACTGATACGAGTCCTCTAGTCTTGTGTCATGAGTGCCAAGGATTCCACTAATTGATGACCTTACCCAAGAATCGGTGCCTGCCGGATCTAATATCATCGTGGAGTTCGACCCCGATTCGCAATGGTATAACGCCTGCTTAACTACGGCTTCAGAGTGGGTGAAACATGGAGGGGACCTCGGATACAATGGTTTCGTGCAGGCCCCTGACAGGGTTCGGACCCGCCTTACTCGGCTCGGGGTAGACCTAGGAGAGCTAGAGAAGATCGACAGATTACGCGTCTATGATTGGTATACGCCCACTTTAGGGAAAAAGTCGAAGGAGAGGTATGGCATTGACTCGCTCAAAGTTGCCGACCAAAGCATCGAGTTCCGTTTGACAGAGGACGACTTGAATAATCCGGAAGAGACTGAATGGCCTGAATCGTTAAGGATCGTAGACAACTTTTCGACGCTCGCGAGATTCAATGATGAAAAGGCTTGGGTCGAATTCATGCTCACCCGTGTTCTTCCGATTGGTCCGGTGAAGAAGTCCACCTTGATCTTCGGAATCATGAACGGAGTTCACAGCGAATGGGCCTATCGACAGCTCGAAGGTTCAGCTGATGGTATCGTCGATTTTAAGCTTGAAAAGCTGAATGGGAAAATCAGGGACCTGATGCAGATCAGGATGATGAGAAGTGTTCACTTTAGTCGCGAAATGGTGGAGTTGAAAGTAGGAGAAAACTTCGAAGTTATGTTTCAGAAGCAGCAGTGTTGATTCCGTAGCTTGTGCTGATTTCTTCAGCAAGGTGAGGTATTATCCAGATTACCGGAAGTAGTCGGCGGCTGCAAGTTCAATGCCGCGAGCCAGATTGAACGGTATCCATTTGAGTGTAGCTGGTGTTCCTAGCATTCTGCTGACCATCAAGGAACGCCCATTCTCTTCGTATCGCATTTTGATTGTACCATCTGCTATGTATTCTACTGCCGCGTTAACCTTTGGTTCATGTAACCCGTCCTCAAGAATCACGAATGAGGTAACTTTCTTCTCAGCCAATCTTGCCTTGAGTGATTCAAGGAATTTGCAGGCCTGATCTGGACCTGCATGGTTGAGGAAATCCGAGAAAGAATCTACCACAAGTCGAGAACGAGGGTTCGCAACAGTCTTCAGCAGTTCCCTTACCATTAAGCTCATGTCCGTAAGGTTCTTCGGATTTCCTGCAAATTTGACGGTGCCAGCAGTTCCCGTTCTCCAAGAATAGCAGTCGACGAAGATTATCAGATCGAGAAGCGAGGTATCCCATTCGAAACTCGCCATTGTCTCCCTCGCGATGTCGAAGGATTCGTTGGTGCCAAGGAGCATTGCAGGGGTCTTCCGGATTAGCGCCTCATATAGGAATTGCTTGCCAATAGTGCTCTTTCCGGATCCTGGGGTGCCAAGTACTAGGCTCATTGAACCAGCTGGTAATCCACCTCTAAGCATCTGGTCTAGGCCTATGACTCCTGTGGACACTCGTTCCATTTTGATTCACCTACCTGTTAGAGCCCGAACTCGGTAGAGGAGAACGAACGCGAATAGTGACATTGAAGCGGTGTGTACGTACATCTTCCAGTACCCCATTGGGCCGAGGAAACCTACAATCTCCCCAACAATCCACAGAAGTATTGCGATTGAGAGTTGGAGCTTGAAACTGTGCAGGATTCCGCCCTCGGAATGTCTGAACCTGATTGCAAGAACAATGAATAGGATGAAGGACACAACTAGGCAGGAGAGAGTTATGTATTCAGACAGAGCCAGAGGCGATAATGGTTGGCCCGCACCATACGAAGGATACGCTTCAAAAGGGTGCAGCAAGTTACACACCCACCTTCCAATAGTAGATTCCAAAAGCGAGAAGAAGCATCGCGCCGAGCGGCCAGAATAAGATGGTTGCAAAATAGTCCAATCCAAGGTATAGGGATAAGTGGTAGAGACTGTGTGTGAATGTGAAGGCAGCCAGCAAGATGGCCAGTGCTAGAAGACGGCTATTCTTGTATCGCACTCTGTAAGCGACAATTACTGGCGCGACAGTCGCCGCTAGCATTAGGGAGAAATCCAGCAAATCAACAGGATCTAGCAGGAACTCCACCATCTATTTCGAATATTGACGTGTAATATTAGTCAGCTTTTTTCGCTGAATGAGCCTCGCACAGTCGGCCTTGTTGCGGAATAAGTACCACTCAGTGTCTAACGTTAAGAGGTGGTAGTGCGAGTTCCACTTGTTTGCGCATGGGCTCAAGCCAACTTGGAAGCACCAATCGTGTTCCTAACTCTGTTGAGGGTTGATCGACAGTGAATCCCGGTGGGTCTGTAGCGATCTCGAAAAGTACGCCACCAGGTTCTCTGAAGTAGATTGAGTGGAAATAGTTTCTATCTATTACCGGAGTAACATCCAACCCGGCGTTAACTATCTCCTCTCTCCATTCCCTCTGCTCTACATCATCCTTCGTTCTCCAAGCGACATGGTGAACTGTTCCCACATTGACGTATCCGCGAGGCGCGTCAGGTGAGCAGAGGAGATCTACGATTCCTCCTGATTCAGAGGTCTGCGGTTCAAAACGGAACCGGTTACCCTCTTCCTCAGTTAACTTGAACTCCAATATTTCCTCTAGAAGCCACGCTGTTCTCTCATAGCCTTCCTCGGAAAGTGTTACTCCGTAGAAACCTCGTATTGCCTTGTCCCGGGGCACAGGCCCTTCGTCATATGGGTCTCTCCCATCTCCTCCATCCTCGACGAGTTCCAGCTTCAGGCCATCATAATCAATGAACGATAACGTCCTTTTGCCGAACCGCTCTAAGGGGGTGTCGCATGGAATCTTTCGCTCCTTGAAGCGTTCCATCCAGTACTCGAGCGAATCTTCACTCACGGCGAAAGAGGTAACTGTTAGTTGGCCTGTTCCATGTCGCCCCATCTGGCCTGTTGTCCACGGAAAGAAGGTCATGATCGAACCTGGATGACCGACACTGTCGCCAAAGTACAAATGATAAGTGCCCGGATCATCATAGTTCACAGTCAATTTGACGAGCCTTAGTCCCAGGACGCCTGAATAGAAGTCTATGTTGCGTTGAGGGTCGCTGGCGATGGCGGTGACATGATGGATTCCTTCGATCTCTTTTCTTTCCACTACTCAAACCCCAATAGGAGTTAGCGCGCTGGCTTTTAGTTCTGATTTGTTGCACAACAGGGTAGCATTATTAGATTGGCACTAGCCATCGCGTGAATGGAGTGTGTTCCCTTTGGACACGGAATTTACTATTACTCTTGATCAAGTCAAGGATTACAAATTCAGGGTGACCTTCGACAAGGAGACTATGCAACCTCTAACCATGGATGAGTCTCCGCCAACTGGAACAAGTCAAGGACCCAACGCATCTAGACTTCTTGCGAGCGCGATTGGGCATTGCCTGAGCGCAAGCCTGTTGTTCTGCTTAGAGAAATCGCGGGTTCATCTGAAACATGTTTCAACAACTGTTCACATTACCCTGGGCAGGAATGAGGCTGGGCGCTGGAGAGTGCAGAATGTGAGCGTAAACTTGAAGGCTGAACCGTTGAAGGAAGAGGACCGGGTTCGCATGAAACGATGCCTGGAAATTTTCGAGGATTTCTGCATAGTCACTCAAAGTGTACGAGAAGGAATCAACGTGAATGTTGCTGTCGAAACCTCCTAACATCGCACACTTGATCAGTCGGCCACTATCGAACAGGGATGTTCGGCAATATCGCGCTTAGTCTCCTGTTGATTTGGTACTTGAACAACATGGAACAAGACAGGACATGACCGAACAAGACCGAACTACCCCGAACATGTCATAACAGGGTCCATCAATGCCGGGGGCTGATTGAGTTAGAGAGGCAAGTTACATGGTTAACTGCTTGAAAGACCAAATGTTACGGAAATTCATGGCAAATTCGGATGCCTATTTGATCGATTGAAGCGTCCTAGCGAGTAGCATAGAAGGTCTGTGGCGAACGCGTCAGTCTTCTCGCATAGCTCTTTCAGAGTTTTCATCTGGTCGTTCACGTTCGACGATGTGTCGAACTTGCAGTCTTGCTCCAACGTTCTATACTCCTCCCAAGCTCTCTCGCTTTCGGAGATCATCGAATCCGCAAATCTGATGAGCCTATCAATCGTAGAACCTAATTTTACCCTAGCTCCAGCCGTATCTCCGTTTACGTCATCAACGATAATTCGCTCCGCATCGTTTAATCTCGTTTTCAGTTCTCTCAACTCTCGTACAGCCGTCAGGTAGTTCAGTTCAATCTGTTCCTTTGATGAAATAATCCGGCTCTGAAGGGCACTTACCGTTAATTTGGTCGCCAGCTGCTGTGGCATCTTACTCGGTTGAAAGTGTCAACGCATGTCAAAGAGATCGGAGAATTCCTAACGATTTTGTGATTTGAGTTCCTTGTTGAAGAAGTTTAGTGTTCTCTCCCAAGCGTCTCTGGCGGCGTCGGTTCGGAAACTTGCGCTCGTATCGTTAAAGAACGCGTGCGGGGCTCCCGGGTAGGTTTTGATGTCAAATTTCTTCCCGTACTTGGTTAATGTCTCTTTCAGAAGGATGATGTCCGATTCTGTTATGGCCATGTCGGCTCCCGCATAGTTTCCAAGTATGGGCTTTTGGAGATTTTTCACTAACTCGATGGGTGAAGGGTTTCTGCCATAGAATATGACAGGTGCAACTTCCATGTTATGACAGGCTAGTAGGAGTGATAGTCCTCCTCCCATGCAGAAGCCCACGCTGCCCATGCGGCTTGGCTTAACGAAGCTGAGTGTTTTGAGATAGGTGAGCGCGCCGTTCAAATCTGCGAGGATTTTTTCCTCAGAGAATTTCTCTCGCAATGCGCGGCCCTCTTCAAGTTTTGTGACGATCTTCTCTTCGAATAAATCAACAGCTAAGGAGGCGTAGCCTTCATGTGCAAGCCGATTGGTCACATCTTTGATGTGGTCAACTAGTCCCCATATCTCATGGATCACGATTACAGCCGGATACGTTCCAGCTTCCTTAGGTCTAGCCAAGAAACCTTTAGTGTTCTTACTTGGATTTCCGCCCGGAAACTCAACCGTCATGGATGTAATTTCCAAACGTCTTCACCGACAACCACTCGCTTCAAGACTATATGAAATTGCTCATCTTTCCGTTGGCGCTCAATCTAGTAAGCGAGATTAAGTGAGCGTTGCGAGCATGCGGTCTCTTCCAAATGCTTTGATGCTCGCTGCAAACATTACGACGTCTGCCCCTATCAAAGCGATTGCCATCACGGTCACCAGTGCAGGGTCCAAGAGCATCGCTCCTGAAACTTGTCCAACTACTATGCCAATCAGCGGGACGAGAAGAAGAGTACTGATCTGTTGGGCTTCTCTGACTCCTTTTGCTCGCGTTGAGATAAGCACCGTGAGCTCAATGTCAGCGAACGATAGGGCTGGAGCGAGTATGAAAATTAGCATCAGCCAGGTATTATTTGGAAATAAAAGTGCGCCACTGTACAGTTGAAACGTAAAATGGTCAACGACAGACGCGTAAACCATGAAAGCAATGACAGTTACTGCGACAGCCGGCACAAAAGAAACGAGCATCTTTCCGAGCAGCATTTCACTATCTGAGAGAGGAGTTGCTAGCAGAGCTTCCATTGTTCTCCTTTCTTTCTCACCAGCGAAACTATCCGATGCTATGACGCTTGAAGCCATGATAGGAATGACTAGGAAGATCGGTGCGAAAAAATATACTGAAACTATGTACGTGATCGCCTGTCGCGCCGTCATTCCAAAAATCTCATCCTTGACATGATTCGGCAGCGTCTTCATGAGTGTCTGTAACCCTTGGGATGAGGCATGGGATGGAACCGAGATAGTAGAACCAATTACCATCAGTGGAAGCATTATTGCGAAGAACAAAGGAATTATCACAAGTGGGAAGAGGATTTGCCAGTTTCTGCGGATCTCCAGCCAGTCTTTGCCGAATACTAATGCGACTTTTTGCGCTCTGATCGTTGTCACAGCGCCTCCTCGATCAGTTTGAGGTAAGCGTCCTCCAATGAGGGCATGATAACTCTGGCGGACAGTACAAGTCCTCCTGCTACAACTATGGTTCTTACAATCTCGGGCGTGATCGCTTCGGGGTCGTCAACAGTTATCAGAAGTTTAGCACCATCTTCCTTCACTGCTGCGGGTGAAAGTAACCGTCCGACTGACTCGGTGACTCTTTCATCGCTCTTCTGCATGATGATTTCGATGACGGGTGATCCGGTAATCTTCTTTCTCAGCGCTTCAGGGCTGCCCTGCGCAATGCTCTTTCCTTTAACCACAATCAGTGCGTTGTTGCATAATCTCTCCGCATCATCGAGTCGGTGAGTGCTAAGCAGAATGGTACATCCCTCGTTTCTAAGCCGCACAATAGTGTCTCTAACTTCCTTTGCAGATTTAGGATCCAGTCCCGCGGTCGGTTCATCTAAAAGAAGAACAGGAGGTTCGTGTACAAGTGCTCTTGCCATCGCGAGCTTCTGTTTCATCCCCTTGGAAAAGTAAGCGACCTTATCCGATCTTCGGTCCCATAATTCAAAGAACTCCAGCACCTTACGAATATTCCGCTTTCGTTCTATTTCGGACGCGACACCGTACGCCTTGGCGAAGAAGTCTATGTTCTCGAAGGCGGTTAGCCTCTCATAAAGACACGGATTCTCTGTAAGTATGCCCACTCTCTGCCTGACCTTTGCCGGATCATTAGTTACAGTGAATCCGCACACTGTGGCGGTTCCTCCTGTTGGTGTCAGCAGACAGGCGAGAATCCTAATGGTAGTCGTCTTACCTGCTCCATTAGGACCAAGTAAGCCGAAGACTTCACCCTCGCCTACCTCGAAGCTGAGTCCATCTACAGCCGTAATCGACGTGAATAGTTTTTTCAGTCCCGACGTCTGGATGCTCAGCAAGATACGTCAGTTCAGGAAAGTGAACGCTTTTCCTGTCAATTACCTCATTGTCACCGACACTTCCTCTCTTTGGTGGCATGCATATGATGACCTTATGGGTTCTCCTCCGATGTACTGCGGACTCAAGTAATTCTGGAAATGTTCATCTCTAACTTTTGCAAGCAAGCACCTATGATCAGTATCCGAAAACTCATCAAGGAAAGGCACTCATCCAGGTATCCATTTACTCAGCGTCCCGTCGGTAGGCTGAATCTTAAGCAGATTCTGGAGGCAGGACGGTGGGCGCCCACAGCCCATAACATGCAAAACTATGAAATTATCGTAATTGATGATTCGAAACTCCTGAGAACGATTGGCAGCATTAGGACTCAGGTTTCGGAAGAGTTCATCCGGGAGAATTACCTGCAACTCTCATCCTCGAAGGAGGAATTACTGCGAAAAAAAGTTGGAATTCTCAACACTTCATTCCCGCCCTCATGGAGAGATCCATCCACATTGGATGAAGCTGTCCGCAAGGCGAGGCCAGAACCACTCCGAGCAACTATACGAGGCAGCCCAACAATCCTCATAGTGCTCTACGACTCCAGAAGAAGAGCGCCTGCTTCAAAAAGGGATGTTTTGGGCATTATGAGCCTTGGCTGCGTAATGGAGAACATGTGGCTCATGGCTCAATCCCTAGGGATCAGTTCCCACGTAATGAGCGTCCTCAGCTCGGCCTCCGTAGAAAATGAGTTAAGGAAACTCCTCCAAATTCCCAAACACATGAAGGTCGCTTTCGGCATATGCCTTGGCTACCCCAGGTCTAGGTCCAAGAGATATCTGAGAATCCGACGTGATGTGGAAGATTTCACCTACTATAATGGGTACAGAAATAAGATGCATCTGGAGCAGGGCCATGCTCATGCGATGCCAGTTCCTGATGCATGACTGCTTCACGACGGCCTCGAAGTCCAACACGCCCCAAAGGTACGGGCACTACACTGTAGATGAGTCCGGCGTTGCAACTCATATGTAACTACGCGGCCTAGTTGGTATTTCGATGCTAACAGCCCAATCACAACTAATATTTCCAAGCTGAGACAATGGATAGTTACCGTTGAGACCCTTCAAGA
The DNA here is from genome assembly GCA_964484575.1 of uncultured Candidatus Bathyarchaeia archaeon. Lineage (GTDB taxonomy): Archaea > Thermoproteota > Bathyarchaeia > 40CM-2-53-6 > 40CM-2-53-6 > FEN-987. The sequence goes on from CAZAGP010000075.1 coordinate 11,350, forward strand.
CGCTCCTGATCTGTGCCCTGTTTATTGTCTTAGTGAATGCTACGTCATTCTTCGTTCAAGCGCAAGCGACTGTCTCGCTCACTGTTTCAGGCCATAACGTCTCGTTTACCGGAGCAGGGTTCCTTCCTGTGGATACTACTTGCTCTGTGTCCAGCCCTTCGTCGAACAGTGTAATCCTGTCTTCAGCTTGCGTGATACAAGCAGGAACTGGGACGCCTTATGGCGGCTTCATGATTGGGAACGTTCTTCCTGGCGAGTATGTGGTCCAAGTGACGGGGAATTATGGCGATTTCGCGCAGGCAATCGTCCAGGTTGACGAAGGTGGAGCACCACCACAATCTGGTGTAGGCCACCTAGCAGGCTATCAGGCAGGGTCGCGTGTTTCAATCCAGGCCACCGGTTTACTGCCCACGGACACTACCTGTCAACTATCCAGTCCATCGTCACCCAACGTGATCCTTCCCGGTACGTCTGCTTGTGTAATCCAAGCGGGGACTGGCATAGCTTATGGCGGTTTCATCGTTGGAAATGTTCTGCCTGGTGACTACGTGATTCAGGTCACTGGTAATCAAGGTGACTTTGCCCAAACAGTACTGGACATAGGTTGATATGTTAAGTTCATAGTGCAAGAAAGAAAAGGCAGCCCTTCGGAGTTATCACTCGGATTACGCTTCTAGGCGAGTATAAGATAGGTACCGTATATTATCAGAATAATCGCTACAAGTTTCAGGGTGACCGTCTTACTATCTATTTCCTCTCTCAGAACTTTGGGAAGATATTTCGTAATCAGGACCGCAAAGAGTAGCGTGAACAACGGTGAGAGTAAGCCAGTCGTTGACACGAGTGTTATTGGACCGAGGGAGGCAGAATAGAAGAAGAAGATTATTCCAAGGCTCCATGTGATAGAGCCTGATGCAAGCGTTAGAGCAAGATTTCTTCCTAATTCCTTAACTTCTGATTTGAATTTCTTTCTTACTTTGGGAATGACAAGGCCGGGAGGCACAACCAGAAATCTTCCGAACATGAACATCATTAGAAACTGCCAGAATGAAATCTGACCTAGACTTATCTTCGAAATTGTCTGTTCCAACCCGTAAGTGAAGTTTGTCGCAATCAAAATTAGTACCATGGAGAATGGAATAACCTTCTTCACTTCATTATTCTTGTACGAGATAAGCGCTGAACCAAGAATCATCAGAATTATACCAATGTATGACGTGGCGGGAAAGATTTCGTTAACAAGAAATACTGCCAGCAATGCTACGAAGGCTGGCGCGAGTGAAGTCAACGCCGCTATTCTAGATGCCTCTTCTCTCCTGATCGGAAGGACATAACAGAAGTATCCTACAGCACTAAGCAGACCTGCCAGAAACGCGACTACGTATGCTCCTGAGAATACAGTAGCCCGGTACAGGAGCAGAACGCAAATACAAAATGTCCAAGCAGGCGGAGCGTACGCGACAAAGTAGGAGAATGCGTTCAATCGCCCCTCAAGCATCAACTTATCAACTATCGTAGTATATCCGAAAAAGATGGCTGAGAGAAGAGCGTAAAAGAACCAAACTTCGAACATAAAATCAACTGAAAAGTTGGGCACATCATCAAGAATCCTCCTGAACAGCATTCCGTATTATCGTTATCCATTCGTTCTCACCCATCGGTGTGACTTGAAAAAAGATTGCGCCTAGAAGAATCGACAACAAGAAAGCGCATACGTAATAGACCTCAAGATTATTCGTCGTACCAAACAAGG
>CAZAGP010000076.1:0-3682 GCA_964484575.1 uncultured Candidatus Bathyarchaeia archaeon
CATCTGCACCATTCTGGTTGGAGTTTGCGTAGCTACCGTCGCCGCGCTAACGCCGATCAACGTGCTCAGCGAGCTGGTCTCGATCGGTACCCTGCTGGCCTTCGTAATCGTCTGCAGCGGCGTTTGGCTCCTGCGGCGGCGGGGAACCGAAGTGCCGCGCGCTTTCGTCGCACCTTGGATTCCGTTCACGCCCATCATGGGTATTGCGGTTTCTCTGCTCATGATGTTCAGCCTGGCATGGCAGACCTGGGCTCGGTTGATCATCTGGCTGGTCATCGGGTTGGTGATCTATTTCGCCTATGGGCGCTATCACAGCCGGGTGCAGGCATTAGAACACTCAACGGCGACTGAGGGCGCGCCATCCATGGCCGATTAGAACCTATTTCATAAATCCGTCCTATCGCCCGTCACACTGGCTGTATCTTCCGGAGTGCCGCCCCCCAACCCAGAACGCCAAATTCGCTGCGACGCGCTGCGCGGGTATAATTGCGCGCCATGGCGGCGTGTGGGCCCAAAGGCTCGCCCATCAGTCGCCATCGGACAGCCCGACTCGGTTCACGTAGTTGGAGGATTTGCATGAGCACGCTGTTCCCCCGGAGGTTTCTTGCGTTCACAATGATCGCAATTGCTTGGGCCGCAACTTGTGGGAACGCGCTGGACAGTTCACCGCCCGCCATGACGCTGGTGGTGGACGAGACACAAGCTGCGCGACGAATTGCTTTTGTACACGAGGAAATTCCTATCCGACCGGGTCCCCTCGCACTCGCGTATCCTCATTGGATTCCGGGCGAGCATGGGCCGACCGGTCCAATTCAGCAATTCGCGGTGCTCCGGGTACGTTCGGGGAACGCGACCCTGCCTTGGACGCGCGATCCCGAGGACATCTACACGATTCACATTGAAATTCCGCCGAAGACCGACCGGATCAGCGTCGATTTTGATACGTTGCTGGAAAACACGATTTCCGATCATCAGCTTTTGGAGGCCTGGAATACCGTCGTGCTGTACCCGCGCGGCATCGATAAGACCCAGTTGATGATCGAGCCGTCGATTCTTCTGCCTCCCAACTGGCACCAAGCTAGCTCGCTACGGGTTACCAGCCAGATGGGTAGCCGGGTGAATTTCGCGCCGGTTTCGCTCGAACGATTGATCGACTCTCCGGTGCTTGCTGGCGAGTTTCTTCGCGTTGTGCCCCTGGCTGCGGCTTGGCCGGCGGAGCTCGACATCACTGGCGATAGCCAGGCCGCGGTCGATAAGGCGGATGATGCGCACGCGGTAAGTTTGTTTGGCAAGCTGATCGACCAGGACCGGGCCATGTTCGGCTTCCGGCATTGGCAGACCCTCCACCTTCTTGTGTCGCAAAGCGAGGCACGGCCGTTCGACGGCCTGGAGCACGAGGATTCACCCTACGCGGCAGTTGGGGACTCCGGACTCTCTAAGAAAGATCAGCTGGAGAAGTTTGGCTGGGTGCTCCTTGCTCACGAACAATCGCACTCTTGGGACGGAAAGTACCGGCGTCCGGCCGAACTGTACTCCAAGCTCGACTACCAAGGGCCGGAGCGGACGTCGCTGCTTTGGGTGTACGAGGGCTTGAACCAATATATCGGGATGTTGCTCGCGACCCGCGCTGGCTTCAACGACCCAGCCTATATCCGCGACTATCTCGGACGGATAGCTGCGGATTATTCCCACGAACCTGGTCGCGCTACGACCGCTCTAGTGGATACGGCGACGGAGGACTGGGTTTTGCGTGCGTTCGACGTTGGGTGGTATTCGCTGCGCCGAGGACAAGACTACTATGATGAAGGCGCGTTGATCTGGTTGCGTGCTGACACGATCATCCGTGAACAAACGCAGGGACGCCGGTCCCTCGACGATTTTCTGCGCAGCTTTTTCGGCCAGCGTGACACCGAGCCGATCGTTGCTCCGTACACCCGCGAAGACATCGAAGCTTCATTGTCGGCAATCTGCCCGTTTGATTGGCACTCGTTTTTCGAGACCCGTGTCTACCAAGTGAACACTAAACCTCCGACCGATGGCCTTGAAGCCGCTGGCTGGCGTTTGACGTACAACGCGACGCCCAACAACGAACTTTTCTACACCGATCTCCTCCCGATCGGCTACTATGGCGACTACTCTATCGGGATCACTGTTAAAAAAGACGGTACGATCTTCGACGTCTTCGCTGGGACGCCAGGCTACGACGCCGGTCTGGGCCCGAATATGACGATTCTTGCGGTCGATGGCCGCGTTTATTCCGCCGCCGTGCTCAACGAAGCGATCGCTCATCCACCAAACGGCAAAATCTGGCTGGTTGTTCGCAATTTTGATTCGGTAGAGACCCGCGAAATTCAATATGCCGGGGGCGTACGTTACCCGCATCTGGAACCAATACCAGGCAGTCATGACTACCTGAGCGAGATATTGGAGCCTCGGCGCTACGAAGAGCACTAACCACTGGCAGGTGACGAGCCATCTGGAAATTTCGTCCGCACCCGCAAGGTATTTACCAGAATTCTGGTCTGTTTGAGTTGACCCTGGCCTTCCGCATGCGCGGAAGGCCTTTTTGTTTTATAGTCGGGGCGTCGTAGATCGTCGTTCGTCCTTCGTCGTTGGCTTGGTGCAGCAACGCGCAATGGCCGAAACGAACGACTAACCACGTACGACCAACGACGTCCATGAAAGCCCTTCGCAATCTGCGGCTGATTGGGATTGCTCTGGCTGTCCTGACATTGATTGGGATGGCTGGATTCCACTTCATCGAAGGATGGCCGTGGTTCGACGGCTTTTACATGCTGGTCACCACGTTCACCACCATCGGATATCAGGAGACTCATCCGCTGTCACATGCTGGCCGGGTGTTCAATGTTGCCTTGATATTAGTTGGCGTATCGCTGGTATTTCTCGGAATCGGCTCGCTCACGCAAGCTTTGCTAGAATTCGAGCTGCGAGACTTCTTTGGAAAACGCAAAATGGAGCGTGAAATCGAGCGGCTCACGGATCATTACATTATCTGTGGCGCGGGACGCGTGGGCCGTAGTGCGGCGCGGGAACTGGCGCGCAAGCCGGTGCCGTTTGTGATCATCGAGCAGAATGAAGCCAAGGCGTCGCGCTATAGCGGGGAATGGTTGATTCTGCCAGGCGATGCCACGCAGGAGCACACGCTGCGCCAGGTGCACATCGAACGCGCCCGCGGGTTGGTGGCAGCGACCACTACCGATGCTACCAATTTGTACATCGTGCTGACCGCGCGTGGGCTGAATCCGCGGCTGAGAATCCTTGCCCGGGCCAGCGAAGATGATGCCGAGAAACACCTGTTGACAGCCGGCGCCGACTCGGTGGTGTCGCCTTATCATTTTGCCGGACAGCGCATCGCACAATCTTTCCTCCGGCCTCACGTGGTCAGCTTTTTGGATACCGCAACAACTCATCTGGGAATCGATCTTGAGATCGGGGAAATCCAAGTGCAGCAGGGTTCAACCTTCTCCGGAAAAACAGTTGAAACCTCGCGCATCCGCCAGGAGCGCGGCGTCATCATTCTCGCCATCAAGCGCGAAAAAGGCATGCACTTCAATCCCGCGCCCGAGGACCGGATCGAGGCCGGCGATTACCTGATCGCGATGGGTGAGCCTTCTCAATTACGTCAACTCGAGCAGATGGCAGCGGCACGGTCATGAAGATC
>CAZAGP010000077.1:0-3870 GCA_964484575.1 uncultured Candidatus Bathyarchaeia archaeon
AGAACCGGTTCGACAGTTCTTCTTTGGGCTCCCTCATTTTATTGATAGGGTGATGTGAAAAGTAACCGGATCGAGTAGCTAATTCAGCGATTCTTCAAATGTTCATTTGTGATAGGACCTACGAGTAACGCTGATTCCATATGTTACTCCGTGCAGCAAGGCTTTGCAGGGGATCGTTAATGCTCCTGTGTTTTCACTAATTGTAGATACATATCAACCGAAGAGAAAGTTAAGTAGGATGGCAGAGTTGACTGATTTGACGTAAACCTTGGCACATGTTCACGAGATGAAAGAGCTCGTGGCCTATCAGGATGGGGCTGTCGTAAGCCGAACTATAGTTGATGCAAGCGCCGGTACGGTTACCGCATTCGCTTTTGATGCGGGTCAAGGCCTAAGTGAACATAGAGCCTCCTATGATGCGCTGGTTATGGTGATCGAAGGGAAGGTTGAGATACGAATTTCAGGCACTATTTTTCAGCTCAAGGAGGGGCAAGTCATAATATTGCCCGCTAACAAGCCTCACGCTTTGAAAGCCGTGACTAAGTTCAAGATGCTCTTAGTGATGATTCGATCGAAAGGAAATAGGAGCAGGACGCTGGGCTCCTAACAAATCTTGAGTGTTAACCCAATTTGGGTTCTTAAAGGTGAAGGATCTGAAGGTCGCGGAGCTAGTAATAACGTGTTTAGAGAATGAGGAAGTGAAATTTGTATTCGGGATTCCGGGCGAAGAGAACCTGGAATTAATGGATGCTATGCATGATAGTTCAATTCGGTTTGTTACTACGCGGCATGAGTGTGCTGGCGCCTTCATGGCCGATGTGTATGGGAGACTGACAGGTCGAGCTGGGGTCTGTATGGCAACGCTCGGTCCGGGTGCGACCAACCTTGTTACTGGGATAGCTGACGCGTATCTTGATCGGGCTCCTCTCGTGGCGATCACGGCTCAGGAACCGCTGTCGCAGATTCATAAGGAATCTCATCAATTCATCGACATTCCTGATCTGCTGAAACCCGTAACTAAATGGAATGCACGTACGGGGCATCACAGTGGAGTTTCAGAGATTGTAAGAAAAGCCTTCAAGATAGCCCAGACAGAAAAGCCTGGTCCAACGCACATAGAGATACCTGCGGATATTGCTTCAGAAGAGACGAGCGAGGTGCCTTTGGCTTGGGAGAGAACTAGGCGCCCATCTCCTGATAGGAGAAGCTTGCAAAGTGCAGCTGAGCTGATTGATTCTGCTCAAAGTCCGATGATCCTTGCGGGAAACGGTGTAATCAGAGGTAACGCTTCGGTAGCGCTCACCCGGTTCGCTGAGGAATTTCACATACCAGTCGCGCATACGCTCATGGGCAAGGGAGCGGTGCCTTGCACATCTCCCGTCAGTCTCCTAACGGTAGGCATTCAAGCGTACGATTCTAACGAGGCAGGGTTCAATGATGCGGATTTGATCGTGTGCGTGGGATATGATCATGTGGAGTATGATCCCAAGATCTGGAACCCTAAAGGTAACAAGAAGATTGTGCATCTGGACTTCACTCCAGCCGAGATCTCCAGAAATTACACTACGGCGGTCGAGATCGTGGCAGACATCAGGGAGTCTCTTGAACTGCTGCTGGGTATGTGCCGAAAATCAGCGAACCCTGCGAGAACGGGTGAACTTCGCGCGGCCTTGATAGCAAGATTGGATTCCTGGAGAAAACAAAGCGTGGGCTCGCTAAAGCCTCCAGCCATTCTTCAGAAGCTGAGGGAAACGGTAACACAAGATGACGTGCTAGTATCAGACGTTGGAGCACATAAAATTTGGATAGGCCGCTTCTTCGAAACCTACAAGCCGAAGACGTTCTTTGTCTCGAACGGGCTTGCATCAATGGGAATAGCCGTCCCAGGAGGGATCGCGATCAAACTTGCGCATCCAGAAACTCGCGTGATCACTCTCAGCGGGGACGGTGGATTCCTGATGAGTGTTCACGAGTTGGAAACCGCGCTGCGAGAGAAAGTGGCGACGGTAAACCTCGTATTTCGAGACGGCGGATTCGGAAGTATCCGTTGGAAGCAGCTTAACCGTTTCGCGAGAACTACAGGAACCGAATTTGGAAACCCGGATATGCTTATGCTTGCAAGGGCTTTTGGAGTTCGCGGATTCCAGGTAAATTCAATTGGAGACTTTCAATCCATTCTTGAAGAGGCTTTGGAGCTTAAGGAACCGTCCCTAGTGGATATTCCTGTAGACTACAGTGACAATCCGTTTCTGATTCAGCAAATGGGTACGGTTCTTGCTCAATCCTAGCTTGCGATCTTATTCTATGCGCTTAACCGAGCTGAACTGCAGTCCAGTAATCGCCGCCATAACCAACGGGAACGACACTGCTACCGCTAACTAGTCGTGACGAGTACGATCCTATGCTTGCCACTCCAGAAGCGTGAACTGTCAGCAAGCTAACGGGGATCGTCGTCGTGTACGTCAATGTGATTTCAAATATGTCGGGGATCGTTCTTTCAGCGACGACTCTGCCCGAGCTGTCGTTCAACGTGACTTGTATATTAGACAAGGGACAAGCGAGACAGATTATGTCAATGTGAATATTGTAAATGACTGTGTCTTGCTGAGCCATCAGCGGAGTGAAGCAGGAGCTGATGGCTAGAAGTGCAATCGCTAGGTAGACAACTTTCTCCTTCAAAACATCGAAGCCCTATTCAATCTTCATTAATCCAACTAATAATCGTGGGGAATTATACGAGGCTTTGTCAAGTCCTCCTTAAATAAGGTCAGAGGATGGCTGGCGGAGGAGGACTCGAGTACATGAGTGGAATAGGGAATTGGTATGTGTTACTCTTGAGGGGGTAGTAGACGACTGGGAACTGTGCTGTCGGAGGGTAGATTACCGGCGAATATATCGGACTTACAAAGTATACGAAACTCATTGATTGCACCGCTGATTAAGCTTTAAGAGTCGAAATTAGACGTGATAAGGGTTTCGTGGGCTGAACCATTTTTCGCATGCATTTCATCTTGCACTTCATCCAATAAATCAACATCATAATGTCAACGACTTTTGACTCAGTGATGTTTGTGTAAGGCAGTTTGCGTCTGCTGGAATGCGTGTTCTAGGCGTGTTTTTGCCGTCTTTTAGGCGTGACAACGGTTATGTGATTCGTGGGGAGAGGGTTAATGTTCACTGAGGATATGCTATGGAATCTCCACCGCCATTAATGCCAGCTCCAGCTATCGTTGAGGGGAAAGGTAAACCTGTTGTCATAAGGCCGCCCGAGGTTGGATCAGCACAAGACTTCGCGGTAATCGGCTGGATCATAACGTTGCTTATGTCAATTCCGTGGATTGTGATTTCGCTAATCGTCGGTGGGTTTGGTTTAGCTGCCGCACTTGGCTACATGATCTTGCCACCTACTGTTCCGTCGGCATTGCTGGCGTTTCCGTATTTGGGCACGCTTGTGGCCTTCATAGTCTACGCGTTGACTCCTTCCTATGTAGTGTATCTTGGGCTGGGCGTGGGAGGCCTAATTGTGGCTTTATTGTTCCTCGGCGCAATTTACTTCGGCATCGTGCGAGCTATCAGTAAGGGTCGTTATGAGAAGGCGAGAGGGGCATCGCTGTTTTGGGGGATTATTTTCATTATACCGGTATTCTTTGTGCTGTTTAACTCAGTTCTTAGCGGAACTGTTGTCGCACTTGTGCCTGCATTCTTCTTTCTGCTAACTTACGGAAGGTTGGGTGAAGTGATTGCGAAATATGGTCCCGTTGCAGTCATGGGTGAAGCCGTTCCAGGTATGGCGGGAGTGCCGCCTGTGCCTGGTCCTCTTGGCGGGGTTCCTATGGGACCGGTTCCCGGCATGGCTCCTGGCCCTGCTGG
>CAZAGP010000078.1:0-5719 GCA_964484575.1 uncultured Candidatus Bathyarchaeia archaeon
GCCGCACTTTCTGCTCCATCATTCGGTAACCCCATTGAGTTCAGTAGAGATCTGTTAGGATAACGCCACATTCTCGGTTTTAGGTTTCCTTCTCTACGTTCTAGCGTTATAGTCCCTAAGGTTAGATAACCGAAGCCCATGCAGAATAGCGAGTACATCATCTCACAATTTTTATCGAAACCGGCCGCCAAACCAACTGGATTTCTCAGAGAAAGTGTCCCGACTTTTACCCCTATTCTTTCGTCGCAAAGAGTGAAATGATGGTGAAGCATGTGCCAGATCAGTCGTTGTTTGAAGATTGCTTTTGCAATTCCATGAGCAGTTTCTGGTGAAGTCAAGAATAGAGCAGGTCTGGCTATGAATTCGTAAAGACTCAACTAAGCTCTACACGCCTTGGAGTAATTCGTATGATTCAATATGGATATCGATTTGTCTGCAATAGTCCATATCATGAACGGATCATTTCACTCGAGATTTGTTCTCACTGTTGATAATCGTTGAAGCCGCTATTATACAGCAGGCTCCAGTCTGCTGTAGACGAAGATGATAAAAGGGAATAATTCGCTCTCTGAAATAATGACTACCAAAGTCATTACAGTAGACATTAGTGAGCGAGTCGAAGAAGCTCTTCGTCTAATGATAAAGTTTGATGTCGGCAGCGTAATCGTAACCGATAAGCAAAAACCCATTGGAATTATCACTGAACGCGATATCACAAGAGCCTCACTTCGTGGAGATAGCTTGCTTAAGATCCCGGTTCGGGGGCTGATGTCGAAGCCAGTCCAATTCGTAGACCCGAGTACGCAAGTATGGAAAGCATTCGAGACCATGTTAAAGTTAGGAGTGCGTCGTCTTCCTGTTGTCGAAGACGAGAAGCTAGTCGGAATGGTAACGGAGAAGGACCTAACCCGCTGGGTTCTCAGAAGCTTCTATGAACCGAATTTACCTGAAGAAATACGCGCTCTTGTGCAGAACCCTCAAATCGAAGCACTAAGCGGGCGGCCACGATGTCCAAATTGCGGAAACTACCAAGACGAATGCGTCTGCGTAAGAACTGCCGTGTCGCCGGAAGAATAATCCACTTCATTTCGCCGCATAGATAGAGCAGATTATCGCGAGAAAACCAATCACAGTTATGAAGGTGCTGACGAACAATGCCACTAACAATTCTTGGCCTATAATCACGTAGAGGATTCCTTCAACCATCGTACCTGCCGTTATTAGGGCAAATCCCAAAGCGACATACAGGAGCGGTTTACTGCTGTTCCTCCTGTACCCCTTGTAGGCCAAATAAACTATGAACACTCCCAGAACAAGCGCAATAAGTTTGATAATTGTTACAACCCAATCCATTTCTACAAATAGCCTAACCATGATCGTGCTCCTCTAAACTTTAGGAATTGAATTCCACATTCTCGTGAATTTATCCGCCACGTGTTCATTAACCAATACTTCTACCAAAACGTCGCCATTCTCAAAACTTACATCTATGCGCCTGAGCAGGCTCCTATACAAGTCGTACCATTTTCCGTCAGTAGTTCGACCGGACTTGACGGCAGCAATTAGACCGGCCTCGACGAGTTCTTCAATTCTCCGATAAACGGTGGTGATAGGTATCTGGTAAGTCTTGCTTAGATCAAGGGCACTGACTGGTTCAGCGACCGTTGCAGTAAGAATCTTACGTGAATATTGATCAGCCATAGCTGACAGGATTCGCTGCTTTGCTAGATCATCATTGACTATCAATTTGCTCGATTCCGAAGCATCGCTCTATGTATTCATTCAGATCTAGAATTAAAACACGATAAGTTAACTGTTTATCCTCTCCTGTTAAATCCGCTCAACGTACTCTGCGCAAAGCGTATGATTTTGGAATTCGCCTCTCCTTTCATGATACAAAGTCGAGAATCATCTAACGCTTCGTCCCTTCGCCCTCCTTCATTAAAATATCTCGGAGTTGACGGTTCAGCGCAAGAATATGACGGTTACAAGAAATCGGGTTACGACTTTTCTATGATGCCAGTTGCCGTGACTTTCAAAATACCATCCGTGATGAGATAAGTCACCAATTGCTCTGCTTCTTCAGCCCCGATCTTACCGTATAGTGCACACAAGAGCGCATCTTTCTCTACAATACCGCTTTGCCTTGAGAGACTATCAAGTGTTTCGAGTATTAGTTTCATCTTCAGTCGAAGGGGATTTGATTCTGAAGCCACGTTTCCTCATGTTTCACAGCACTCCCAAACTAATATTGATATTCTATAAATATTGAATTGTGACACTTGAATTGCAGAACTGAGGTTTTAGAAAAACCCTCAATCATTAACGTCGACCAATGTTTTAGCTGAGATTGCACTTCTTATAGGATAGTGCAGAATATGGCTCGATTATCCGGCAAAGTAGCTATCATAACTGGGTCCAGTGGTGGAATCGGTAAAACTGTCGCCATGATATTTGCCAGAGAAGGAGCAGATATTGTGATTCAGTATCGGTCTAAAGAATCAGAGGCGAAGGAGCTGGTCGGGAAGATTACTGAAATCGGGCGAAAGGCGTTGTTGGCGAGAGTCGACTTTGGCAATGCTGCCCATGCTGAAGGCGAAGTTCAAAGGATGATTGACCTAACTCTAAAGGAATTTAGCAGAGTCGATGCCTTGGTCAACTTAGCCGGATACCCCGCTCGCGGCGAATGGAACAAGAAGTTATTTGAAATAACTGCTGAAGATTTCTTCAAGCCGATTAACATTGACGTAGTCGGGTCTTTTCTTTGTGCCAAAGCTGTAGGTCCCCACATGCTACGTCAGGAAAAGGGAGTAATCATAAACGTGAGCTCAACCCCTGCACTTGCTGGTCATGATAAAGGCTTTGCGTTCACAGTTGCAAAAGCTGCAGTCATAGGTTTGACGAAGGCGCTCGCATTTGAACTTGCACCTTTTGTTAGAGTTAATACGATAGCACTTGGTAATATCGAAACGTCATGGATCTCTGAGCTTAATACGGAAGAATTATCTGCAGCTCAAAATGAAAATCTCATCAGACGACTCGGAACACAAGAAGAAATTGCGAAAGTGCTTGTATTCTTGTGTTCCGACGATTCAACCTTCATAAACGGCCAGACTATAGTATTGGACGGCGGCACAGTATTGCACTGACAACGATGATCAAGAAGGATAGCCTATTCAGACAAGACTCAAACATCAAACCCTCTGTGATTTTGTAATTGCACTTCGCTCTATATGGCAGATCAGAGCGAACTCGCTTGCCTATACTGTGAAAATGGCTGAACACCATTCCGGAGTGACGTGGAGCTGGTTGAATTATATCCGATGTCACGCATCTCTAGAACTAGAGATGTTTGGTTTTGAAAGCTCACGATCCTATTTGGACCTGAAAACGGGTTTCCTCTTTTCGAGGAATGCTCGCATTCCTTCGCGAGCATCCTCTGTAGCAAATAATGTGTAGAACAGATAACGCTCATAGTCTAATCCCACATCGAGTGCCATATCGTTTGCGCTAAGGATAGCCTGCTTAGCAGCACGAATTGAAATTGGAGGCTTTGAGGCGATTTCTTGTGCTACTCTCATGGTCTCTTCCATCAGACTGTCGGCTGGAACTACTCTATTCACTAGACCGATACGATGTGCTTCCACAGCCGAGATGGATTGCCCAGTGAGAATCATCTCCATCGCTTTCATCTTTCCAACGATCTTAGTCAGTCGCTGGGTGCCTCCTGCACCAGGCATTATGCCAACGTTCACTTCAGGCTGACCGAAGACTGCTGTTTCAGACGCAATTATCATATCACAATTCATAGCCAATTCGTTTCCGCCTCCCAAGCAGAACCCGCTCACTGCACCTATGATTGGCTTTCTGATCTTTCGAATTCGATCCCACAACTCAAACCGTCTGCTGATGATAAGATCGGCAGTGGTTGCCTCAGACATCTCCTTCAGATCCGATCCCGCCGCAAAGGCTTTCTCTCCTCCCGTTAGGATAATCACATTGATCGAATTGTCTCTGTCAAATTCCTCTAGCGCTCTCGTCACTTCGGCAACGAGTTCAGAACTAAGCGCGTTAAGGGCTCCCGGCCGATTCAATTTTATGATTCCTGTAGAGTTTTCTCTACTAACGATGACATTCAGATAACTCAAAGGTATCCGCCTGTTCAATACTTTTCAGCGAACTTAAGCTTGACCGTAAATCTTCTTTTGTCTCCTCGAAGAGAATTTACCAATAGTATATATAACGAACGTTAAACAGATTGCAACTTTGAACGAAGCCGGGCGCTATATTTGACTCGACCACCATGGACAATGCGAACCGATTATTCCGAGGCACCTATCTTTGTATGTTGGGAAACCACAAAGGCCTGTCTTCTGTCGTGTAGACATTGCAGGGCTAGAGCAATACGAGATAGACAGAACGGAGAACTTACAACTCACGAAGCATTGAAACTTATCGACCAGCTTCTCGAGTTCGGAAGCCCTTATCCAGCACTTTTGCTCACTGGTGGAGATCCGTTAGAGCGGCCCGATTTCTTTGATCTAATCGAATATGCAAAGAGTAAAGGAATCTACGTCGCGGTCGCCGCAAGCGTTACCCCAAAATTGAATCTTAACTCGATATCGCGCATGCGCGATACCGGCGTGGATATTATGTCGGTGAGTCTTGACGGGTCAATACCCGAGACCCACGACCGGCTGAGAGGTATCATAGGCACATGGAAGAGTACTATTGACATACTCAGAATTTCAAGGGAGTTAGGCTTACGTACTCAAGTCAATACTACGATCATGCGTAGTAACATTAGCGAAATGGCGGACATCTTTCACACCACGAAGCAAAACGGCGCGGTCGCATGGGAAGTCTTCTTCCTTATCCGAACCGGACGAGGCGCCGCTCTGGAAATGCTAGGCGCATCCGAATGCGAAGAAGTCATGAACTTTCTATACGATGCTGCGCTCTACGGAATCCCTGTAAGGACCGCTGAAGGCCCCAGTTTTCGACGCGTCCGATCACAGCGAGAAGCCGGCCATGAACCTTCTGGAGCCATATATGACCAACTTGTGAAACGATTACGAATACTTGATGGTGAACCCGCTTACTCACCGGCCTTCAAACTTTCTCACACTGCGGATGGGCGAGGCATACTATTCGTCGGTCACCGCGGAGAGATTTACCCTAGCGGATTCCTACCGATCTATTGCGGTCGCGCTCCTGGAGACAGTTTAGTAACGATCTATCGATTTCACAACCTATTCAAGGCATTACGGAACCCCGCCAATCTCAAGGGAAGATGTGGGAACTGCGAGTATAAATCAGCCTGTGGCGGTTCAAGGTCAAGAGCCTTTGCAGAAATGCACGACGCATTCGAGGAAGACCCGATCTGTCCATACGTTCCCTCGTATAATGAATCAGAACATTCGTCCCAGCCGAATTCCATTGGCGAAGAACCCACTATGATTCGTTAAAGCTTAGGCGTGACAGCCGAAAGAATCGACTGTGTTCCCCGCATTCGGCTATCCTACAGAAAGTTGGACGAACGCCAAGGCCAAACCATTTCTACTTTTGGCAAGTCTGCACTGACGTTTTAAAATGCTTAAACTAAACTGATATAACGAGCGTTAAATATATTCGCTTCTAGCCACAGGGAAGAGGAATGAGATGACGACCAACGTGCAATCTCAACAGCAAATCTTGCATGTGGCAAAGATGCTCTTCA
>CAZAGP010000079.1:0-3212 GCA_964484575.1 uncultured Candidatus Bathyarchaeia archaeon
TGGCGGAGAGTCGTGCAAAGCTGATCGGTGATGAGTCGTCTAGAGGGGTAATCTCACCGGGATCTCAATCGGACAAATAGGACAACTGCTCGGACGCGCAAGCCAGGCCGCTGCATTTCCAATTCGAGTCTCCAACCCATCTGTTGCGATTACTCTAATGTTATGGGCCGGATCGCCCGAAAGGGAAACCCGGCCCGTCTTCTGAACCGTGCTGACAAGTCCTGGGAGCCCCTATGGCCTACCTCACCAGCACCGCCTTGGGTGCCTGCCACGTCCTCAACTTCTCCATATCCGGGACATAGACGCGCATGGCCGAGTGGATTTCTTCGTCTTTGCGGTTGCTGGGCAGCCAATTCTCGTCTGAGACGCGGACGGGCTTCTCCGCCGCGACGTGAATCTCGATTCCGCCGTCGGCATTGAGCTGCAGGGCATTCATCGGGCGGCCGTCCTCGGTCACGGCCGGTGAATAGAGCGCCTCGATAGCTGGGTTACCGCCAGAAGCCTTCCTGTTTTCAAGGGCTTTCCTTGCGGTCCGAGTACAGCAGAAACGCGCTTCTTTCACTTCGGCGGATAATTTTTGAGGAGTTTGGCAACGCCCTTGGCAAGATTCTTCTGCTGTTTGTCGGGCTTTGCCTTGGCATCGATTGTCTTGCTCGCGAGTCCACGCCAGACCAGATCATGGTTCGCGGAATCGTACATATCAAACGCCAGCTGCCCCGTGTAAATGGTAGATGTTTGTCCTGTCGTCATTCCGCCACGGGGGTAACTGTACCAGCCACCGCGGTACCAACCGGGTCCGTAGCCCCAGTCCGTGCTGTATGACGTAAACTGCTTTTCCTCTCCGATAGACCCTTGGTAGCCGACGTAGAGATCCGCCGCATCACCCTCGACCTTAGTCAGCCCCTTTTTAGCAAGTTCGGCATCGAATGCAGCCTTGATCTGTCTGTCCAGAAGATCGTCCAGCTTCGCTGCACCCTGCATGGCTACCCATTTGTAGGTCTTGAATTTCGAGAAATCAGTGTTCTTGTCGAAGTTGTACCGGACGTCCTGTGCCAGCCCCACACATGCAGTTGCCAGCAGAAACAGGATGGTGCACACAAATCTGCGCATATCGGCCTCCGTTGAATTCGTTGAATTCGCGTTTTCCCCGTGAAATCGACGCCGTTCACAACTCGTTCTAATATCGCGGATGCGCGAATCGTACTGTCAATTTCACCAGTAGAACCAAAATGCGTGCAGGTTCTGCGATCACTTAGTTGCGATTGCGGAAGAACGATTCATGAGCCAACTGCTCAGCGACACCCCCAGAGATGTGGCTGCCCAACGTGGGCGGAAACCGATTCCGGCTCAAAGTGTAGTGAGCCTATTTCGTCGCAACAATCGCAGGCGGGCCCCAAGTGCCGTCCAGAATAGAGGGCGGCGTGTCGTTGGGCCAGTAGAGCCGGAGTATTACGCTGAATTTACCTTTGGGAGCGGGCAGCCAGTTTGCTTCCCTCGCTTTCCCCGGTGAATCTGCTTGGAGATAGAGGTCAACGGAGCCGTCAGGGTTAGAAGCAAACTTGTCGCGCTGGCTCAGCGTGTAGCGGTTCAGCGGATTTGCAGCCAAGAAATGTTGGTCGTCGTACATGGTCAGCGACCAAAAGCCCTTGACGGGCGGGAACTGTCCTTTCTCGAAATGGATCACGTACTTGCGCTCGGTGCCATCGTAATCGCTGCCGCTCGCGTCTTTTTCTGACACCGGATATACAGCATCCTCTGGACGATTCCAACCCGGCCCAAGCCAAGCTGTGGTAGCACGGAGCAGGTAATCTAAGCCCCAGTTGGCGACGCCCGAGCCGAACGTGAGCCATCCATTGAGCGCCTGTTGCTTTCTTACCCGCTCGACCATTTTCAGCAATGCTAGCTTCGGGACAGCTTTGATGGCCTCTTTCTCAAACAGGCTTAGCTTGCCGGGGTCAAAGTCCTGACCGGGAACCAATCCGATTTTTGCCATTCGTGCGACCATCGGGGCATCTTGCGCTGTGGGCGGATTGTTTTTTAATAGCTTGGCAAGATAACTGAAATAGTCGTTGACGTTCAGCCCTTCCACTTGCTCCCGGGTCGCGATTTTCATATCTAGACGGGCATCCACAACGCCCGGCAACGGAGTGTACGGTTTGCCGTAGTAGCTGAGCGGAACAACCGAGAATCCGTCCTGTAGCGCGTGAACCTTCGCATAATCCTCGGAAGTTCCTGTGCAATAAATGCGGCCCAGAATCCAAACAATCCCTGTCGGCGATTTGTATTCGGTGACACCTTCGGGAAGAGTGCCTGACCATCCGGGCCCTGTGATGGCGTACTTCTGAGGCTTGTTGCCAGTAGTGCGCGTGCCGGGAGACTCGAAGACGTTTGTATAGCCGTCCAGCATCGGCGTCATGTAGTAGCGGTCGCCCATGTCGGGGATGCTGAACACCCAAGGTTCCTTGGAGACATCGAGCCAGACCATGGTGTACAACGTATCCGTGTTTGCGCCGGGCACGTCGCGGTAGTCTGCCGTGGGGTATGTCCGCATTCGTATCAACTGTCCCATCGGTGCCCGCAAGGGTCCAGCAGTGTCCACGTTCGTCATTTGCTTGCGAGTCATGTCCATGAGCACGAGCGGAAATCCAAAGATGTACGCGTCAACCGCGTCGTTTACCGCTCCCACCACACCTGATTGACTTGTCATTCATTCCCTCCGAGTGCCAGCAGCGACCTCCCGTTAGTGGACTTGCACGCGTTCCGGCGCAGGCTTGGGGCTAAATGCGCCGGCATCTCTCAGCAATCGCAGTGGAGGACGTCGATCTACCCAAGACCACTGGGTTTCACGCTTAGTCTCGTCTCCACGAATCGGACCCGACCACTGTCAGTTTTGCCAGATGCGACTGCTCGTCCCGATCTAGTTTCTTCCCTGACACAGAATTGCTCCGCATCGACTACGGAGCGACCGCTTTCGCCGACTGTGCCTTAGGTTTTTCGAACATGCGAGCGATTCTCGTGACTGGACCACGCAGCAAGATATACGGCACCACGGCCACGCATACGCACACAATCAGTGTCTGGACCGGATAGATGGCTCGCAACACTACTAATTGGTAGATCACATCGAGGACGGCGGCAACGATGAACAGCTTTCCAACGTCCTTCCAACCGGAGCGGATCAACAGTTGCCTCTGAGATGAACTGGTCAGCAC
>CAZAGP010000080.1:0-2839 GCA_964484575.1 uncultured Candidatus Bathyarchaeia archaeon
CGCTCTATCGTCAAGTTCCACTGTTGAGCCCGCCCTCGTTTGTTGGCGTTAAATGGGCGGTAGAGCGGGGACAATCCATTGTCAATACCAGGTGTGAGGTTTGGCGCAAGGCTGGGCGGGGTCGGGTAGCCATTCGCCGGCACCCCCGCCGCCACGCAGAACGCATTACCGGGCGTCAGACACATTGCGGGAATGACTTCTCCAGTGCCGTTGAGGCCGGGACTGCCGACAGCGGAGTTGATGTTATAGCCGTCCAGGCTATTCCCCCCATTCCAGCCGGGATAGAATGCCTGGCCAAAAAAGATGCCGTATCCGGCACGAATGACCATGTTCGGTCTCACTGCGTAGGCTACGCCCAAGCGAGGCGCTATCCCCGCATAATCCACCTGCTCGGGGTATGGCCGCCTGGAGGAGGCGAAGGCCATGGCGCCCAGAAGACCGCCAGCGTCGGGATTGGGCAAAGTTGGGTCGAAGAATGCGGAGTGGTTGTATTTTTCCCGCGTGGGAGTTTCCATGTCCCAGCGCAGTCCATAAGCCAGTGTCAACTTGGGAGTAGTACGCCAGGTATCGCCAAAATGGACCGCCCAGCCTGTCTGCCGTACATAGATCGCCGGCACATTGTAGTAACTCACGCTGGCGCCGTTGGCTGCGCCGATAAAGAAATCAGCATTGCCATTGCCGCTCGCGGTGCCCACGTTGTTATTAGCAGTCACGCCCCCAAAGGTGAAAGTGCCGCCTTGATTGATCCCCGCATAGGCGTTTCCTTGCGCGGAGCGCCACTCGAAGCCAGCCACCAGCGTGTGGCTTCCCACCACCCGGCTGATAATGTCGTTGATCGCCCAGGTCGGACGAGTGCTGATGTTGTGCCCCGGCGGGCCACTAGGTTCACCCAATTGCAAGCTGCCAAAATTGAACACAGGAAGGTAAGTAGCCGTGTTGGCCACGCCCGGCACTGTGGGCATCTTCACAGACGTAAAAGTATCGGCCGACACGATATCTTCGTAGAGGTCCAGATAACCCAGGGTAAAGTGATTGGTCGTCTTCACCGAAAATGCGTGCTCCCAATTAAACCGATAGACCCCGGAATGACCCGGCTGCCCCTGTGCGCTCGAAATCTGAGTGGGAAGGGCGCCGACCAGATTGGAGTTGTTATATCTACGGTAGAACGAGAACGAGAAACGATCCCATTCTCCCCAGTTATCGTCGATACGGAAGAGGTAGGCATCCGACCCGGTATACAAAGAGTTGGGAACCGCGTGAGGCGCCAGGTAATTGTTCGATGTTCCAGGGGAGGTTGGCGCAGGGAGCTGCGCCAGCCACGCTTTCGCGATTGGGTCCTCAAGGTTCGGACAAATCACGTTGAGCACCTTATTACAACTGAACTGCTGACCCGTCCGCGGGTCGTAGATTGGAATCAGATTCCCATTGGCGTCTCGATAGTCCGTAAAGTCGCCCCCCACCTCCTTCTGGGTGGGGATGGTGAGTATCGGCCTCGTCGCTCCGCCGTTCAGCCGGTAGGGCTCCCAGTTGAAGAAGAAGAAACCCTTGTTCTTCCCCCTATTGAACCCCGGCAACTTTATAGGGCCGCCGATGTTAGCGCCGGCGTCCATCTCATGGTCAAATGTTCTGGGCGAGCCTGCCGGCACCCCCCACTGCCTGGCATTTAATCCGTCATTGCGCAGGTAAACATAGCCGGAGCCGTGAAAACTGGTGCCGCCACTCTTAGTCTGGGCGACGATCTGACCGGAGGTGGTAAACCCGTATTGAGGCTCATAGGTCGAGGTCACCACCTTCAACTCCGAAATCATGTCAGGGGAAACCGGAAAGTCAGTGTGGATGGCCACCATCCCGCTCTGGTTCAGGTACCCTTCCGACAGGGTGGCGCCATCGAGGATAGCTTCGTCGCCACTTTGCTGGCCGCCGTTAATGCGGGCATTGTAGGCATCGCTGCTACTCGAGGTGGTTACGCCGGGCAGAAGCACGGCGAGTTGCGCGGAGGACCGCTGGTTCCCATCGGCAATCGCGATGGGCAGATCGGCCAGCGTTTGCGGTTCTATGCCACCCTGGACAGTTGCGTTGTCATAGTTGACCAGGGAGGTGCTGGCCAGCACTTCGATGCTTTGGGTTCCCGCACCAACCTTCAGTACGACGTCGCTGTGAGCAGAAGCGTTGATGGTCAACACTATGCCAGTCTGCGTGGTTGTCTCGAAGCCGGTTTTGGCAAGCTGCAGGCTGTAGGTGCCGGGCTCCAAATCGCGAAAGGTGTATCGCCCTGCGGAGTCAGACTGGTAGCTCAACACAGACTTGCTGGCTGTGTTGGTCAGAGTCAGTTGCGCACCAACGATCACCGCACCGGAGCTGTCTGTGACGGTGCCGCTCACATTGGCGTAGGTGCTCTGCGCGTAGCCCAGATTGGCCCCAATCACCAGGCCGACGCAAAACAATAGCAGTATGGCGGACGCTTTGGCTGAAAGTCTTGATATTGACACAGGGTTTACCTCCCGTAATGTAAAACGCTCTGACCCCGCGACCCTCCGCAATGCCGGAAAGGGTTTGCCTGAAAGCTAACGAAGTAATCTCCTTAATGGCCGCCCTTTCGACTCCCCTCCGCTCGGCTCCGGAAAAAGCTCGGAATAATAAAACAAAGCATTCATAACAATTCGAAAGCCTATTCGAAACAAATCAACATTGTCAAGAACTATTAGTAGTTTAATATTATCGCGCCGCCCGCAAGCCGCGGCCAGCGTCGCGCACATCACAAAACAGAACAACCAATCTCGGGCTCTGCTGCTTCGAGGCTCCTTGTGCCTCGCGCCCAGCAGGGCATCGGGGAGAAGTT
>CAZAGP010000081.1:0-4284 GCA_964484575.1 uncultured Candidatus Bathyarchaeia archaeon
CGCTCGCGCAGCGGCGGAATGTGCAGCGAGAGCACGTTGAGGCGATAGTACAAATCCTCGCGAAACTTGCCGGTGCGCATGGCTTCCTTCACGTCCACGTTGGTGGCGGCCAGCACGCGTACGTCGACGTTGACGACGGAACGCGCGCCGAGGCGCGAGAACTGGCCATCCTGCAGAACGTGGAGAAGCTTCGCCTGTAGTTGCGGGCTCATCTCCGCGATTTCGTCGAGGAAGATGGTGCCCTTGTTCGCCAGCTCGAATTTCCCGGGCTTCGCGCGGACCGCGCCGGTGAAAGCGCCCTGCTCGTAACCAAAGAGCTCCGATTCGAGCAACTCGCCCGGCAGAGCGGCGCAATTCACTTTGATGAAGGGCTGTTGCTGGCGCTTCGAGCGCAGGTGGATCATGCGCGCCACAACTTCCTTGCCAACGCCACTTTCGCCGCTGATGAAAATCGGCACGTCGACCGGGGCAATCTGCAAGATCTGCTGGCGAATCTTGATCATCTGCGGGCTGGCGGCGAGGAAGGAAATGTCTTCCGTGAGAGCTTCGCAATACTCGCGCAGAGCCTGATTTTCCGAGCGCAATTGCTGCTTCTGCTTGACCTTGAGGAAGGCCGCATCCAGCTCCGGCTTCTCGAAGGGCTTGGTGAGGTAGTCGAGCGCGCCGATGCGAATGGCTTCGACCACGGTGTTCACTTCGTTGGTGCAGGAAAGCATGATCACGTTGAGGGAGCGATCGACCTGCATCAGCTTGCGCAGAGTCTCGAGGCCGTCCATTTCGGGCATCAGGATGTCGAGAATGACGAAGTCCGGGTGTTCGCCTTCGCCGATGCGCTGAAGCGCTTCTTTGCCGCTTGAAAGCGTCTCGACTTCAAAACCGTCGAGTTCGAGCAAAGTCCGGAGATACTTCCGGATACTCGGCTCGTCGTCCACCACCATGATCTTTTCTTTCGGCTGCTCTTTGATAGCCATCGTTTATTTTTCCTGGGGAGCGACGCCCTCTCGCTCCAGATTACTCGACGTAAATCGGGAGTAGAAAAGAAAATGAGCTTCCGCGTCCCAATTCGCTATCTACCCACACCTTCCCACGGTGCGCCTGGATCAGGCGCTTCGTGATCGCCAGGCCCAGGCCCATGCCAGAAGACGACGGATCGACGCGCACGAATTCTTCGAAGATTTCCTGATGAAATTCAGCCGCGATGCCGGTGCCGGTGTCGCTCACGGTGATCAAAATGCTGTTCGGCTTCTGGCCGTTTCCTCTGCGGCGTTCTTCGGCCGGCGACTGTTCGGCAAGGCGGCGCTCCCAGAAATGGGGCTCGGCGCGCAAGATGACGCGTCCGCCCGCGGGCGTATGCTTCAGCGCGTTATCGACCAGGTTCACGATGCACTGCTGCACTTTCTGGTAGTCGAAACGGAAAAGCGGCAGATCGGGAGAAAGAAAAATGTCTAGGTTCACCCCGGCGCGCTGAAACGCATCCTTCCAGCGGCCCGCGAGATCGTTGACGCAATCTCGCAGATCATTTTCGTGAAATTGCAGAACAAGCTTGCCGCTTTCGAGCGCGGAGTAGTTGAGGAACATCGAGACGAGGCGCACGAGGCGGTCGCAGCTTTCCTTTGATTCACGCAAAATGTCGCGCTGCTTCTCGCTGAGTTTCCCGAGCGAGCCGGAAAGAAGGAGCTCGTAGTAACCCTTCATCACCGCGAGAGGCGTCTTCAATTCGTGGGCGGCGGAGCCGAGGAAAACAGTTTTTTGCCGGTTGGCTTCCTGAAGCCGGAGATACGCGGCCAGGAGATTCCGATAAGTGATCTCGCGCTCCTGGATCAGGTCTTGAACTTTTTGCCGCATCTCCGCCTCGTCGGCGGGCGCTTCGAGCACGGCGGGTTCGATGAAGGCCGCGAGCCAGTCCGGTTCCGGCAACCAACGAAGGCGAACGCGCCGCTTGCCCTCGGCGGAATCGAGCGAAAGATAGACCTCCTGCTGTCCACTTTCGAGCTGTCCGAGGATCACTTTTCGGTCGGCGTGCAGAAGGTCCTGGAAGATGTTCAAGTCTGGTTTGGAATCGAGCCCTCTGGAAAGGAGGACATCCTGCGCATGCAGGTTCGAAAACAAGAGCTGGCCGAGGCGATCAGTGACGAGCAGCGGGCGATCGACGGCATCCAGCAGGCTCGCAACCACCTGAAAGCCTGCCTGCCGGCTTGCTTGTTTTTCGGCGGTCAACGTCTTTGTCAACTCCAGGATCCTCCGGCCTCACGAAGCACGGTGAGAGAAAAAACACCACTTTCTCTAGAAAGTCTTAAGAGAACTCGGCGGGGACGCGCTGAGGAAAAGAATGCTCGCAAAGGGGCGAAAAGGTGTCAATGGTAAATGCGTTCCACGCTTGCACATCGTGGGAAATGAATTGCCGAAAACTTGCACATTGCGTTGCAGAAAATGCGACATATCAGATTGAGAAAGGCTGTAAGCAGCCTATTTTCTGTAGCTTGAAAACGAGTCCGTTTAGAGGCTCAAACTTGCATTGAAATTGCGGAACAAAAGAGTACTAAAACTTCAGTACCAATGAGCGCCAGGGAAAACGTAGTTCAACAGAGAGTAGCCGTGCCGCCGCTAGACGAAGAGCGACGCCGATATCAGCGTATCCATCTCCAAATTCCGCTCTTTATCCGCGGAAAGGACGCTCAGGGCGAGCAGTTCATGGAGCTCGCTAAGACCCTGAATATCAGCGCGATAGGGGCTTTTTTGGCAAGTCCACGCCCTCTGGCGGTGAATGGGTTTATTACCCTCACGATTCCGGCACCGTCCATCACGTCTTCGGGACTTGTTCCCGCGGGCATGGCTCCGATACAGGCCAAGATTCGCCGGCAGCAAGAGGCTGGTGACATCTACCTAGTTGGTGTTGAGTTCCTCAAGCCGATCGGCTAGGCCCGCTTTAAGGGGCAGGTGGCAAGCCTCCATAAAGTGGAACCAGTTTTCACTTTTCTTCCCGCGCCGTGTGAAATTCGCTTGGGACATCAAGAACCCCTCGTAATTTACTAATGCACAGGCACTTACGGGTGTGCGCACGGCGAATCCATTTCTCCGAATGGACTGCCCCGTGCTATAACCGTTTCACCCCGCAGGTACTCCTGGTCGGTTTCCCAGGGTAAGTTCGGATTTGTCTCGGAAAAAGCGAATGCCTCAATTGGGCGAAGCTCCACAGCGGCAGCCGTCGTCGGAGGACTCCTTTTTCGACCTGCTGGTCGAAACTCTGGACGGCCTTGACGAGCCAGTCCGCGGCCAGTTCCTGCGGCAATTCTTCCGCACGGTGGCTCAGATCGAAGTGTCCGAAGACCAGGCGAATCTTTTCTGGACGCGCATTCTGGAGCGCCGCGGCGATGTGGCCGATAGTCTGGGAAGAAGGATTTCACTGAAGACGGCGATGCTGGACGTGCTGGCGTCCGCGAATTATCTGCGCGTGCCGGTGATGATCGAATACGAAGAGCTAAAGAAGCTGCAAGTCAACGCTGCAACCGACGCACTAACGGGCCTGCATAACCGCCGGCTGTTTGACGAGTACTTCGACAAGGAACTGAACCGCGCGAAGCGCTACGGGCAGCAGCTCGCCATCGTGATTCTCGACCTGCACAAGCTGAAGGAAGTGAACGATCGCTACGGCCACCTGCAGGGGGATCAGGTCCTGCAAATCGCGGCTGCCACGCTGCGGCGCACGCTGCGAAATTCCGACTTCGCTTTCCGCATCGGCGGAGACGAATTTGCGCTGCTGTTGCCGCAAACCGATTCCGAGCAGGCGGTCACGCTGTGCCGCCGCGTCCGGACGCAGTATGAAAACGAGCTGAAGCCGCTGCATTTGGAAATCGGAGTGACGCTTGATTTCGGTGTCGCCGTTCACCCGCAGGACGGGGACCAGAAGAGTGCGCTGATGGGGCTCGCCGACAAGAAGCTTTACGAGCTGAAGCATTCGGGGCGCGGACCCGCGCCATCGCGCGTGATTCCGCTCGAGACGCATCCAGCGCGCGAGCGAGAACGCGAGGCAGCGCCACAACCGCCTCCCGCACATCCCACGCAAGCACCGCCGCGAGCCGCGGCCCCCGCGCCATCGGTGCCGGGTCCAAGCGCGATACCGCAGCCTCAGCCTACATATGGTGAAACGCGCAAATGGGAGCGCGTGTCGCTTGCGGGAACCAAAGCGCACGCTGTTCTGACCGAGGGCAACCAGAAGTCGGCCAAAGTGATCGACCTCAGCTACGGCGGAGTGGCGCTGCAATTCGAGCGGCCGGACGACCTGCC
>CAZAGP010000082.1:0-3853 GCA_964484575.1 uncultured Candidatus Bathyarchaeia archaeon
CTGATAATATCTTGGTCGGCAACGGGTCCACTGAATTAATCCACCTTTTCTCACAGGTCTTCTTGGAAGCAGGGAATGAAGCGATTACCCTACAGCCAACCTTTAGTCAGTACGAATATGCTATCATCCAAAATCATGCGAGACCAGTAACGATTCCGATGAAAAGAGGATTCAGGCTAGACGTAGACGTTCTGCTCAAATCTGTAACTCCGAGAACGAGAGCTATAGTTTTGTCCAATCCTAATAATCCCACGAGCACAACTCTAGACAAGAGCGACGTAGACGAAATCGTCGACGAGGCTGCAAAGAGAGGAATCATGGTACTTCTGGATGAATGTTTCATCGAATTTGTGGACGATTACAAGAGGCGATCCTTGACGCGTGACGCGATAGATTACGGGAACTTGGTTGTACTTAGGTCGCTTACGAAAGTCTTCGGGCTAGCTGGTCTTCGGGTGGGTTACGCCGTTGGCAATAGGAAAACAATAAGCAGCCTGAGCCGGTCTAAGGTCACCTGGTCAGTTAACACGTTAGCTCAAGTAGCAGGAGTTGCGGCGCTAAGTGACGAAAGATACCTGAACGAGACAAAACAACTAATCAGGAAAGAACGGGCTTACCTGAAGGAGTCACTGCGAAAGATGGATGTTTTCGTCACGCCACCAAAAGCGAATTTCATGCTCGTAAACCTTCAAGGCCGAATAAAAGGAGCCGAGCTGAAGCAGCGTCTCATGGCCCATAGGATTCTGATTCGAGACTGCAGCACTTTCAGAGGTCTCGATTCTCGTTTCGTCCGATTCGCAGTTAGGACTAGACAGGATAACAATGCTCTACTCCAGGTGCTCAGGGTAGAACTGCGAGATTAGGCCGTCACGGTGCTGACGATTATGCTGGGCGGGAGTTTGGATGCAGTACTTGTATTGTGTCTAGCAGTCCTGATAGACATCACTCTAGGCGAACCACCATTACGTCTTCATCCCACCGCTTTAATGGGTCGACTAATTGAGGTTGAATGCCGCTTCGGCAGGAAGCTGAAGCCTTCGCTGCAGAAGGCCTACGGGGTCGTCCTTGCTATAGTGATTATCGCCGTGTTCGCTGGAGGTTCATACTCGATTCTTCGGTTTTTGACTTGGGTTCCTAATGAGCCGCTTCGAATAATCGTCACTGCTGTCCTATTGAAATCCACCTTCTCTATTAGATTGATGCGAAAGTACGCGTCAGACTTGGCGGCCGCAATAGAGCGCGGTGATTATGCAACGGCGCGGTCTGTCCTGAGGAATATAGTACGACGTGACCCCGCAAGCTTAACCGATGCTCAAGTGATTTCTGCCGGCGTCGAGACGGTGGCTGAAGGGGTGGGTGACGGCATTGCCTCACCTTTATTCTACTTTGCACTGTTCGGTGTTCCGGGCGCATTTGCGTACCGTGCCATCAATACTCTTGACTCTATGGTCGGCTACAAGGATCCCGATTTCATGAATCTCGGCTGGTTCTCAGCCGGGCTTGATAGTATCGCTAATTGGCTGCCTGCACGGCTTGCTTCACTTCTCATGTTGCTTTCTGGAATGTTGCTTGGGGAATCTGCTTCAGGGGGCTGGCGGATTCTGCGACGGGATAAGTATCGTACAGAGAGTTGGAATGCAGGCTGGCTAATGTCCACAATGGCGGGTCTATTAGGAGTGAAGCTTGAGAAACCTGGTTTCTACGCTCTCGGTGACGCGGATCAGCAACTGAACTACATTCATCTGAAGAAAGCAGTTCGAATAATGACGCTCGACACAGTCCTGTTCGTCCTAATGCTAATCCCCATTATTCTATCGGTAGGATGGGTGGCAGACATGTACCAATGATACTTGATAGGATCATGGATCGTAATATGCCGTGTAATGCTGTTCCTTTTGGCAAACTTAAGACGCGTCAGTTCTTATGGTAACTCATGATGACGGAAGGAGATCGATGACCAAACTGCCCATTTCTAAGAGAAGAATCGCAAGCAGAGGGCAACCGGCGCGTGCCATAGACACAAAGAGACGATTAATTGGGAGTGAAAGGTCACGAGGCCTAATCATAGTTTACACCGGCGACGGGAAGGGTAAGACGACAGCATCATTGGGGTTGGCTCTCAGGGCCGCAGGTCATGATATGAGAGTATGCATGATTCAGTTTATCAAAGGATCTTGGTTCACCGGCGAACTCAAGAGCTGCAAGTTCTTGGCACCGAACTTCAGGATCATACCTGCCGGGAGGGGTTTCGTGGGGATCATTGATGACAAGAAACCGCGCTCTCAGCATGCTGCAGCCGCGAGACGAGCTTTCCTCGTAAGCGGGAAAATAATCTCGTCCGGTCTGTATGATGTAGTGATCCTTGATGAGATCAATTGTGCAATCAGCCTCAAACTGATTAAACCTCAAGCAGTACTAGAGTTAATTCAACAAAGACCCGACCACGTGAACCTTGTCCTAACCGGAAGACGGGCACCGCGATTGATAATTGACGCAGCCGATCTTGTAACCGAGATGCGGAAAATCAAACATCCCTATGATAAGGGAATGACTGCAAGAAAAGGCCTAGACTTCTAATCAAACTCATGAAAACTATGCCCGTCAATGGTGATGCGAGCAGCGCACATAATTGCGCTTCAGCGTGAATTTGGTGCATTCTGGGATTGTCGCGCTATTATTATAACGACCGTTAAATAGGCAGGCATTTCACTTAAGCACTTGGTTGCCAGCAAAATAGGGTAGGCTCATGAATGAAACCAGAACTCCATCAGGCTGCCAGGACTGGGAGATCATTCGAGAGGCCTAGGCGCCTCAGAAGACTTCAAGGTCTACGAACTCTTATCCGCGAAACCCGTTTATCCCCGTCAGATTTCATATACCCGATTTTCGTTGATAAACGCATCGAGAAGCGTGAACCGATCGCTGCTATGCCTGGTGTATTTCACTTCTCGCTGTCTGATTTGAAAGATGAGGTTGCTGAAGTTTCGGCGCTCAAGATTCCTGCAGTACTGTTGTTCGGTTTACCCAGTCGAAAGGATGAATATGGAAGTGAGGCATGCGCCGTTGATGGAATTGTTCAGGAAGCCGTTCGTGCCATCAAGAAGGCAAACCCAGCCCTTGTTGTTGTGACTGACGTTTGCCTCTGTCAATACACGGAACACGGACATTGCGGCGTCGCACATGGTGGAGCGATTGCAAACGATGAAACCTTGGAGGTTCTTGGCAAGATCGCTGTTTCCCAGGCGGAGGCTGGTGCCGACTTAGTCGGACCAAGCGCGATGATGGATGGCCAAGTGACTGTCATCCGCAGTGCGCTCGACGAACGAGGATTGAAAGAGACCGGAATCATATCTTACGCATCGAAATTCGCGTCGTCATTTTACGGACCCTTTAGGGAGGCCGCGGAATCGGCCCCGCTCTGGGGAGACCGGCGCACGTACCAGATGGATTATCCGAACCGGAGGGAGGCTATGCGTGAAATCGAGTCAGATATCAGACAAGGAGCTGATATTGTAATGGTTAAACCTGCCTTAAGCTATCTTGACGTAATTCACGAGGCCCGGTCTAGATTCAATTACCCGCTGGCAGCATACAACGTGAGCGGCGAATATTCAATGATCAAAGCGGCGGCGCAGAAAGGGTGGATTGATGAGAAGATGGCCGCCATGGAGGTATTGACAGCAATTAAGCGGGCTGGTGCAGATTTCATAATAACATATTTCGCGAAGGACGCGGCAAAATGGTTACAGGAGACATGAGTTGGCTCTGCAAATGTTGCGAAAGTTGAGTCAGGTACTCTATCATTTCGAACTCTTTTGACGCGTGGTATCTTCGAAAATCTTGAACCACGCAG
>CAZAGP010000083.1:0-3795 GCA_964484575.1 uncultured Candidatus Bathyarchaeia archaeon
TACACGCACTTCGTTTTCGCCGGCTCCCGTGAGACCGAGTTGGAGATGAAGATCAAAGGCGTACAATACTTGGAGATTCTCAAACAGGGTGGTGGAATTCTCCGTACCGTTCGCGATACTCGAACCGCGTCCAAGAAGGAATTGCTGGAAGTTTGCAAAAGACGCGCACTAGGTCTCCTCAATTATGGGGTAACAACCATCGAGGCCAAGAGCGGATACGGACTCACCTTAGAGGATGAGTTGAAATCACTTGAAGTTATCGGAGAGCTGAATCATTCGACGCCGCTCACGTTGATACCGACATTTCTTGGAGCACATGCGATTCCGCCCGAATACTCGGGAAGAGTATCCGAGTATGTTGATGTGATCTGTGAGGCTTGGATTCCTGAAATATCGAGGAGGAAGCTTGCAGTCTTCTGTGACGTTTTCTGTGAGAAAGGAGTCTTCGAGGTTGATCATTCGCGGAGAATACTCGAAACGGGCAAACGTAATGGGTTGTTACCTAGGATTCACGCGGACGAGTTTTTCCCTTTAGGTGGTGCAGAACTTGGGGGGGAAGTAGGCGCAGTTTCTGCAGATCACTTGCTCAACATGTCCGGTAAAGGCCTGGAGAGTTTGAGGCGTGCTGGAACAATCGCCACTCTCCTGCCCGCTGCGCCACTCACGCTAATGATTGAGAAGTATCCTGATGCCAGGAACCTCATCTCGAACGGTATTCCAGTAGCCCTCGGAAGCGACCTCAGCCCAAGCTGTTGGATCGAGAACTTCCAGCTAGTTATCAGTCTAGCATGCTACAAACTTCGTATGACTCCTGCTGAAGCATTGACGGCTGCAACAATCAACGCGGCTCACGCAGTTAGAATGGCCGAACGAGTCGGCAGCATAGAGAAAGGAAAGAATGCTGATCTACTCATCTTGGATGCAAGCGATTACCGGTTTCTAGGCTATCGGCTTGGAGGCAACCAGGTTAACACGGTCGTGAAGAATGGGAAGCCTATAGTGAAAGAAGGCAGATTATTAGTCGCTGAAGGTTAAAATCACATTTCCATCAAGATACTGATGGTAAAGATGCTTAAAACAAAACCAACCGTAGCGTCTGTCTGCGGGCGAACACTTCATTGTAAGAACTGGCAGATAGAAGGAGCATACCGGATGATTCACAACGTTCTGGACCCAGAAGTCGCCAAAGACCCTGATAATCTGATCGTTTACGGAGGCACAGGAAAAGCCGCTAGGTCCTGGGAATGTTTCGAGAAGATCACTTCCACATTACAGGAACTGCAACCGCAAGAGACACTGCTCATACAGAGCGGCAAACCCGTCGCAGTTTTTGAAACACATGAGCGGGCACCTCGCGTTCTAATTTCTAACGCAATGCTCGTTCCCAAGTGGGCTACTTGGGAACACTTCTACGAACTGGAACAAAAAGGCCTCATCATGTACGGGCAGATGACAGCAGGATCTTGGGCATACATCGGAACACAAGGAATCTTACAGGGAACTTACGAGACATTCTCAGCTCTTGCGAAGAAGCATTTTGGGGGAAGCCTTCGCGGGAAAGTTGTCCTAACTGCCGGACTAGGAGAGATGGGTGGAGCTCAACCGCTTGCGATCACGATGAATGATGGAATTGCTCTAGTAGTAGAGGTTAACAAGGCGGCGATTGATCGTAGACTCCGACACGGATTCATCGAGAAATGGACGAACAATCTGAATGAAGCGCTACAAATCGTGAAGAACGCTAAGGACACTAAGCAGAGCATCAGTATCGGCCTTCTAGGGAACGCGGCTGAAATTCACCCTGAACTAGTTCGCCGAGGAATATTCCCTGACGTCGTAACTGATCAAACAAGCGCTCATGACCCACTACACGGTTACTATCCAGCAGGATTAAGCAAGGAAGACGCAGATAGCCTCAGAGTGTCAAATCCGGAAGAATACTTGACTCGGGCAAAGACCAGCATGCGCATTCACGTGAAAGCGATGCTGGATATGATGAGTAAAGGAACGATAACATTCGAATACGGAAACAACCTTAGACAACAAGCCTTAGACGCTGGCCTCACAGAAGCCTTCAGCTACGCCGGTTTCGTACCTGAATACATTAGGCCCCTATTCTGTGAAGGACGCGGCCCATTTAGATGGACATCGCTCGTTGGCGAACCTGACGACATTTATCGAATTGACGAAATGGCTGCGAAAGAATTCGGATACAACCGTGAGCTTACACGCTGGCTAGACAAGGCACGAACTCAAGTCAAATTCCAAGGACTCCCCGCAAGAGTTTGCTGGTTAGGTTACGGAGAACGCGCCCGATTCGGCAAAATCGTGAACGACATAGTTGCCTCCGGGAGACCAGCCGGCCCAATATGGGTAGGAAGAGACCATCTTGATACTGGAAGCGTTGCTTCACCACACCGAGAGACGGAAGGCATGAAAGACGGATCAGACGCCATCGCAGACTGGCCGATCCTAAACGCCCTACTGAACGCCGTAGCGGGTGCCACATGGGTCTCCGTTCATCACGGTGGAGGAGTTGGAATTGGATATAGTATTCACGCAGGTATGTGCCTCGTGTTAGATGGAACAAGAGAGATTGAAGACCGCGCTCGATTGGTGCTAACCACAGATCCTGGAATTGGAGTCGTAAGGCATGCAGACGCTGGTTATGAAATGGCTCGAAACGTAGCTAAGCAGAAAGGAATCAAGATGCCTATGCTTGATTCACCCACACAACGTCAACCATAATTGTAAGTCACAGAGTAACCGGGTTCAGAAGTGGGTCGCGATCGAGAAAGAATCAAACCTAGGATTAGACCGCCCACGAATCCGAATACGTGCGCGTAGTTATTCACGTCAGCTATAGCCCCACTATAGACGAGCATCATAATCGCGTAAAGTAGTGCCACTCCCATGTGACGCGCTTTCCGCGCAATAGCCACATAAGATCCGACCAGTCCGAAAATGGCGCCGGACGCTCCTCCCGAAAGCGTTAACGCTCCACCGGAAACAGTTAGGGGTAAAGCGAATAATGAGACAACATTACCCAAGAACCCTGAGATGAAATAGATCGCCAAGTAGTTTTTCGTTGAAAAGAATGACTCATTCAATCGACCGAAGTAGTATAGCGCAAACATGTTGAAGATAATGTGAAGAAAACCGAAATGAACGAACATTGAGGTGAAAAGCTGCCAGTATTCGCCTTGCATAACCCCGTTAGTAGTTTGAGCCATCAGCTGACAAGTGATTGATGAACAATCTCCGAAATCCCCACTAAGCAGCATTACAAGAAAAACCAAGACGTTCAGGAGGATGAGGACATTGGTAGGAGACGAAAGAATTGTCTTCTGCTGCTGTCCGTAGTTATAGAGTCCCATCAAGCTCACATTTGAATGGAACCTTGGAGATTATTCGTTGATTTAAGAAGATTCTCGCAAATCGGGGCTAAACTCGAATGCAAACACTTGTCTAGCAGAATTAGCATTTGCAGTTGTTGGGCTGGCGAGTTGGTGGGCGACTACGGACCTCGCCGTAGAGGTCTGAGGAAACTCCATCCACGTGGCGGAAGCGTAGCACTGCGAGGTGCCGATCGAGAGGTCGGGTCTAGGCGCAGAAAGATACCTCCGCTAGTCAGTGACGATGATGCGCATGCGTTGAGAAGACTAGCGGTAAGGGTGAAATGCCAACCGACGCCGTGAAAGGGATAATAGGCGCCTGTGACCTCCGCCGGAGGCGCGGGTATCCCGATTAGATGAATGTCGCCTAAAACAGAAGGTGGGTTACGGCCAACACGCC
>CAZAGP010000084.1:0-2655 GCA_964484575.1 uncultured Candidatus Bathyarchaeia archaeon
CCTGAAGGTGCTGGTGTGGTCAAACGGAACACCGACAACTACATGTCGAGCTTGCTGAAGAGGTTTCGAAAAGCCAGAAAATCCTCCAGTAACCGATACGTGTAACGACAGGTTTACCATTTCCATGTTACCTCTGAATTCTCATTATCTGGTAACCGCTTTCGTTTAGCTTTAAACAGGTGCGTTTTCAGCTATATTGCTAGGGCTACTTTTCAAATAGTTAAATTGCACCTTCTGAGAGGTAGAGTTGGGGACCTAGTTGAGGGCTAGTCTGACGGCTGTTATATTATCAATCATTGTATTGGGATCCTTCGTTGCACCGGTTTTCGCCCAGGGCGGTGTTACGGCTGGGTTTACGGTTCAGGTCAGTTTCTACTATCTCTGTGTTTGCTCACTGCAAAACGTGAGAGTCGTGGTGAGCGATCAAACGGGAAGAGTGGTTGCTAGTTCAGAAAGCCCCGACGGAAGCATGCTCATAATCACGTTCAGAGTGAACACGCCCGAGTATTGGCTGCTTCTTAACGCAATGGGTTACGCAAGCTTTTCCTATAATAAGCCGTGGCCTGTACGCGGGTCCGCCATCATTGGAGTTCAAAACTTTGCTTCACCAATAGACTACTACTATGCTACAATACTATTACGAGGTCCTACTCCAACGTCCGTCGTGTTCGGATCTTAGGCGATTTTTCCGCTGGTCCAGCTCTCAAGTTTCTATACACA
Organism: uncultured Candidatus Bathyarchaeia archaeon; assembly: GCA_964484575.1. GTDB lineage: Archaea > Thermoproteota > Bathyarchaeia > 40CM-2-53-6 > 40CM-2-53-6 > FEN-987. Next base: position 721 of record CAZAGP010000084.1, read on the forward strand.
AAGTTTTATGCTACATCTACAGGGCGTTATTGGAATTCCGGAGTTGAGTGCGGGCGTTTGAGCAGCAGTGAAGTTTCAAGTGAACGTTCTGCGGGCGTTTGGGTTGCGCTGATTATCTACCTGCTTGGAGGCGCGTACTTGCTCGCGTTTTGGGTGCTCGATCAAACCGCATATTATCTTATCTTATTTGGCGTTGTTTCACTTTTGACTGGATTCGCACTGTTTCAGGTCTCAAGGTGGGCTTGGTGGCTTGGTTTGTTCTCCTTTCCAATCTTCTTCGTCGAGGTCGCCTATGCTCTTCTAAGCGCGGTGAATTTTGTGGGATGGTACCCTGACCTTACCACGGGAGTCTTCCATGCGTCGATGATCATCTACCTTGTCTTTCTATGCTTCGCATTCTTGCTGTTGATTGACCGAAGAAATGTCTTGAAGTCAGATCATATACTTGATTCTCTAAGTAGACCTGTATCAAAGTCTGCGACGTCGCCGAAAGATCAACAGAAAAAAGTCTAATCCCGAGTTACTCGGATACTTCCCATTTTCGGAGTTCGATAGAAATAGGACGTTCTGGAGAATAATCCTTCAATTACTGCGCGTGAATTGCTTAGAAGCAGCCCATACACGATTGCCCCTAAGTATCCGAGATGAAGGATTCGCCTCAGTTTCATTACTCCAAGTTGAGAAAATTCCGAGACTGTGACACCTGAAGCCGCGAGTGGAGCGCTGTAAATGACCAAGGACAGCAAGAATGTGATTAATGCGACTTGATATCTCCAAAATCCCATCAGCCAGAAAGAGGGTGGAAACACTGAGTAGTACAATAGTCCAACGACGATCGCGATTATCGTGAGCGGGCATATGAAGTACGTTGAAAGGTGTAGGATGGCCTCGACTTTCTGGAAGAAGTTCAGCTTTGTGCTTCTGAGTATTGATCCACCGTGCTTCCGTAAACATTCAGAGTAGCCCTTAGCCCACCGGTACTGCTGGTGTCTGAGGTTGTCGAAGCTAGGAGGAATCTCCCCTGGGCAAACCACGGTCGGAACGTAAATGTACTTCCATCCTTTGAGGTGGAGCCGGATGGACAGGTCCAGGTCTTCTGCGAGCGTGTCAGAGCTCCATCCTCCAGCGTCTTCTATGGCTTTTCGCCGAAATACGCCGCAGGTGCCACTAAAATGGGCCAACAGGTTGCCGACGTATCGAGCTCGCTGGTCCACAAATGCGTAGACGTCAATGGCGAGAGACATCGCTTTAGCAATCCAAGAGAATTGTCCATCGAGATAACTCCATCTTGACTGTGCGAAGGCGATGCTTTCATCAATGTATAAATTAGGTATCATCTTCTTCAGGAAATCGGTCGGAGGCACGTAATCCGCGTCGAAGAGCGCGATGAATTCTCCGGTACTGTTCTTCATTGCCACTTCAAGGGCTCCTGCTTTGAAGCCTACGCGATCTTCCCGATGGATTACTCTGACAAGATTAGGATACTTGGCCTCGAGTGATTTTACGATTCCAGTAGTGTTGTCAGTTGAATCGTCGATCACGATAATCTCTAACTTGTCGGCCGGATAGTCTAGGTTCGCGCATGCATCGATGAGGCGCTTCGCTACCCGTTCCTCGTTAAATAGTGGAAGGTGAACTGAAACTTTAGGCCAATTGTCTAGTTTCGGAGGGGGTGCTAGTTTGTTTCTCCCCCTAATCGAGAGTAGGGTGAGAATCCACATGTTGAATGCGTAAATGGAGATAAGTCCCGTAATCATAGCGACCGTGAACAGGACTAGCTGTTGTAGGTTCGTTAGATTACCGGGGAACAGATACAAGCTCTCAACCGACCAAGGATAGCGCTCGTATCTAACTTGTATGTATAAGGCTATTCTTCAATTACAATTTAAGGTCTCGCAAGTTTCCCTTTTGAAGCGCCGAGGCTGGGGTAGCCTC
>CAZAGP010000085.1:0-8461 GCA_964484575.1 uncultured Candidatus Bathyarchaeia archaeon
CGAATCCGCTCCACTGTCTGCGCGAGAGCTTATCTTTGATATCTTGATCGGTGAGCACTATGAAACGCCACGGCTGACCATTGCTTGCGGAAGGCGCGTATCTCCCAGCCTCAAGAATACTGTGTAAATTATCTTGTGAAATCCGCTCCTGTCGATATTTCCGGATACTTCTTCGGGTAAGCAGCAGCTCAGTTATCGACATTAAAGGTCAAAGCATTTGCCGTCAAGCTACATGTAGCTCTTATGACAGATTTTCGCATCTTAAAGCTGAGAGTTAAGTAGAGTTTCTAACGTAAGACAGAGGACCGCAAGAGAGGAGACGTGTAGACAGTTATGCAGGTTACACGGTCGTGGATAATATTCTACCTGAACCTGTTTCAGCAATCTTACCTAATAGTTCAGGAAGGATTTCGTAACCGCATTTGCCGCATTTCCACTCATTATCAGGATATTCATGTTGACAGCGCATCTTCTTACTCGATTCCTTCATTTCGATTCTCGCCGTGATCTAATCTTACCATAGGAAGCCATTGTTTCAAATAAAGAAAATACACACAAACTTGATGGTATGTAAGCTGCCCTCTGACGCATCGTCTAAATGTCAAATCGTGAATTAGGATTCACGTCAATTTCATACTACTTTAGGTCAGCTATATGGTAGAGGCCCCGTTAAACGTGAATTCAGCAAGTCTCGGTTCTATTCTAGTCTCATACACTTAGCTTAGCATATGGATGTACTTACGGAGAAAGGAGATTTCACTGAGAATGTTTCACGTTCCCAACGCGAGCCTATGCGAGTCCTACTGTGGAGCCATTGTTAACGTATTGACACGCTACTGTAAACTGAAAGTGATCATTTATCAGCCCGAGCTCCACGCTTCACCAAGGTCAGGTGCATCAGACGCTGAACAACGAACTTAGGAAGGATTACCTGCTCGATCGTTGGGTTGTTTATGCTCCGCGACGGGCAAAGCGGCCTGCGGACTTCGCCGTCTCCCGATCCAAGACCGAAACAAAGGTCTGTTCCTTCTGCCCGGGAAACGAGAACCTTACACCGCCCGCAAAACTTCTCTACGTGCTTAGTGAAGGGAGGACACTGAAATTGAGAGATGCGGGCGACAAGCGACGTTCAGATTGGAGCGTCAGGTGCATACCCAACTTGTATCCGGCTTTTGAGTCAAATGACAGTTCCCCCTTGAAAGGACAAGTCAAAGGACAGTTTCCGAACATCAAATCGAAGGCCGTAGGCGTTCATGAAATAGTAATCGAGTCACCAGAACATGACGGACACCCGCATTTGGCAGGTGAGAAGCAGATTGGTCTATGGCTTCAAGCTGCCATAGAGAGAGTTGTTGAGCTGAACAAGAAATGGAGCTGTGTCGTATTATTCAGGAACCATGGAAGAGACGCAGGCGCCTCCATCTCTCACGCCCACTCCCAAATTATTGCGACACCTCTTGTGCCCAGCCGCATTCACAATGAACTTACTGCGATGAGGAAATTCCACAACGAGACTGGCAAATGTGCCATTTGCAAAATCATTTCGATAGAGACCAAGACCGATCGATGCATCATGAACGGAGAGAACTTCACAGTAGTCGCTCCATGGGCAAGTATTTTCCCATTTGAATTCTGGATCATACCTCGAAAACATGCAGGAACATTCGTCGCCCTTGAACGTGACGAAGTCCGGAGCCTGGCGCACACAATCAACCTTTCTTTCAGGGCTGTTGCGAACTTACTCTCTGACCCGCCGTACAACATGATCTTTCATTCCGCCCCTTCAAAGTCTCAGGGTAGTTTTCACTGGCATGTTGAGGTGTACCCTAAACTCAGCGTTCACGCTGGGTTTGAATTGGGCACTGACATGTTCATAAACACGCAGACGCCTGAGTCATCCGCGGAAGCCTTAAAGACTGCAATCGGAAGCTTGCAAAATTACTGAACGTGCTCAGCTATTCCAACTCGTCGCTCAAGATCCGAGACCGCCTTTGAGAACGTATCATACGCTAGTTCAGGTGTAGGAAAGGGGCTGAAGTAGCTATGAACGGCGCCAGTACCGCCAGTCTTAGTTGACATGTAGTAGACGTGGTCGCTGGTCTGCAGGTAACGCCAGGCCTTGAGCAATAAAGGATCGTCCAAACGCTTCACCCTCGCCTCCATTTTACGCAATCTTTCGAAACTTTCAAGCTGATTCTTATTGAGTAACCATGCGCTGACGTCACGCTCAAGGTCGGCCCAAGAGACGGGCGCGGTCTCTGGAACGTTTATTTCGCCGATCGGTTGATGCCTCCGAATAATTTCACTCGGCGTCACCCATGTTAGAGAATCATATTTGGATAATTCGTTGGGGAGATGCTTGAAGAAGTCAAAGATGCCTGTTGCCTCCCAGTGGTGTTCGCCTACAGTCTCAAAGTCCATGAAGATACTGATACAGTCGCCGGGAGATTCATGAAGCCACCTGGCATATTTGTCTGCGGTTAAGGGCCAACCTGGCCAACTTCTAAGTGAGAATCTGAAGGCAATGTCATCGGTAAGCGTATAGTTTCGTAGGAGCAATCGTATTCCTTTACAACCAGTCGGGCGGTATACAAAGTTCGGTGACCTATCAGACCCTAAGATCTTCTCCGTGCCCTCTGTGTATATGCAGTTGAATCCCATGGCCTCTGCAAGTCTTGCGACACCGTTGCTGTAGATCATTTCAGTGTTCTGGAAAGTGGTCGACCGATAGTGGAAGAGTCTCTCCAACAGGCTACTGTGCATCCTCACTTGCTCGGTGAACTCTTCACTTTCATTGAAGAAGTAAGCCAGAGAGTGATAGTACGTTTCGGCGAGTAACTCAACGCAACCCGTATCGACGAGTTGTTTGAAGACATCCAATAATTGTGGCTCAAACTGCTCACACTGTTCGATAAAACTCCCCGACATGCTGAAGCCTACCTTGAACGGCTTTCCCGTGTTCTTTGATGCACGGACCAGATCCAACAACAGACGGGTGGCAGGCAAGTAGCTTTTCGCGCAAGCTCTCTTGAAGATTGAACGTGTGAATTCATAATCGAAGTAAGTCTCAAGCAAATGCTCCTTACGAAAATCGCTAAGATTACACTCATTTGGCCAACGCCTAAGTCGAAGAGGTTGATGCAACTCAAAGCAGAGTACTACATCTGGCACGAACAGGTCACCACTGATAGAGGGGTAACAGCTTCCTATACGGTGAACGTTGCAAGTGTATCTTCCGGTTCCTTTCCCAATATGTCCTCGTAATATGCCCTCAAAACTTCAGCCACGCTCCAAGCCTGCGCGATGCAACCTCGGGGAGTCCAGGGTGGCTCCGCGTCAAATAACTCAGAGATGTAACCCAAACCTGCCACCTTCAGATGTTTGCGCATCGGATCGAGAAACTTAGCAGCCTCCTTCCTTGACGATGTCGTATCAGAGACTCGAACGTAAGCTTTCACAAATGGCCCTAGAAGCCATGGCCATGCCGGCCCCTGATGATAAGAAAGATCTCTCGAGTGGACATCTCCTTCATACACCCCTCGATATGCAGGATCACGAGGGGATAGCGTGCGTAAGCCGCAAGGGGTTAACAACTCTGTCTGAACTGTTCGGACAATTGCTCTCTCTCTATCATTTGGAAGGAGATGTTTAGGAAGGGCAATGGCGATTATCTGGTTTGGCCGCACTGAGGAATCAGGGACTCCGTCCGCGTATCTATCGTAAAGACAATTCCCATTAGGGTTCCAGAAAACTCGACAGAAACTGGTTCGCACCTGTTCAGCGGCATCAGCGTATTTGTCGTAGTCGCCTTGATTACCAAATAGTCTAGCAAGACCACTTAACGTGTCCAGCGCAGAATACCATAGCGCATTGATCTCTACCGGTTTACCATATCTCGGAGTGACAACAAGGTCACCGACCTTAGCATCCATCCATGTAAGCTGCAGGTCTCTCCGACCAATATTCAATAGCATATCCTTGTCTGCGCTAACATTGAAAACTGTGCCATGGAGTAGTGATTCAGCGGAAGTCTTCAAACTGCGATAGAGTACTCCAACTGTTGACTTGTCCTTTGTGTATTGGAAGTATTTTCGAACGGCGTGAAAGAACCAAAGGGTCGCGTCTAATGAGTTGTACAGCGGTGAACCGTCGTAGTCCGAGAAGCAGTTCGGGATTAGCCCGTCTGACATGTACTCCGCGTATGTTTCCAAGATCTTTCTTGCTTCGCTGAATCTTCCTGTAACCAGGGTCAGACCGGGAAACGAGATCATTGTATCTCTACCCCAGTCGCTGAACCAAGGATAACCCGCAATGCAGCTGGCACCCTCTCCTCTTCGAACGACGAAGGCGTCGCTAGCCTTTCGAAGCGTACTGAGAAAAATGTCATCACCATCGTTCGCCTGAGACCGCGCCCTTTCCTTCTGTTCCGAAAGAGTCAGGGCTGGGTTGAGAGGGGCGGATGCGATTGTTGAACATGCTAAGTAAATCGCGTCACCTTCACTAATTTGAGCCTCAATCCGGATTGGGCTATAGACGTCTTCACAATAGTCGTATCCGCGTTCGCATTCTTGAACATAGATGAAGTTTCTATACCAATACCCAGTATGTTTCACCTCTGCCTTGTATGGTGCGACGTAGAATGCGGTTAGGTCATTAGTTGCAGCGATCTTGATGAGATCATCTACTCTCTCTAGCACGAAGCATGGACCGGACACTTCGTGCATAAGAGAATGGAACGATCGATTATTGACTAGAAGATCTGCTGTGAAAGAGACTGGTTGTTGGGCTTCGAGAACTCTGTACTGAACGATGGTCGTGTTCTCCCCGTAGACTAGACAAACTTCCTTCTCAATTACTGCTGATCCAATGCGGTATCTGAAAATCGGGAATGGTGCGAGCCTGAACTCTTCTAAATAGTTATGTCCGGTTGGGTAGAGCGTACCAGGATATTCGTTGACGGAGAGCCGGTACACTTTTTCTCCAATAGTCACATTCTCCTCTAATTTCTGTAGGAGCATAGTCCGGCCTACAGGAGGTCTCATGGCAGCCACTAGGAGACCATGATACCGTCTAGTGTTTGACCCCGTAATTGTAGAGGACGAATAACCTCCAATTCCATTCGTTAGAAGCCATTCAAGCTTGCTAGCCCTGTCATAGTCTTTCACCACATCATGCGTGAAACGAATCGTAAATGAACCCTCAATCCTTCCAAATGGATAATAGCGCGTATCTATTATAGGAAACCCGAGGAGACATGTCACGCAGTTCCCAAACGCGTAAGAGGGGCAAAGTGAAGAAAGCTCCTATAGACAGAGACAAAGCATTGCTCATTACTTCGTCGGTGCCTGGCGAGAAGGGTTTTCATTTCTTCACGGACCTGGAGAAGCCAACAGGAATCTTTGCGACGTCACTGTTTGACTTCCTGGAACAATTGAAGACGGTCGATTTGGAATCGCTCGAATTCCATCTCAAGCGAAGCGATTTCCAAAAGTGGCTTAGGGAGATAATACGCGACGACTGGCTGGCAGATCAGTTCGAGAGACTACGTGCTTTAGATTTGGCAGCAGAAAAACTTCGAGCGAGGCTGGTCGACTTGACTGAAGAGCGGTGTAAGCAACTCTCTGACGAACTAAAGCATCTCACCGTCTGAGAACTGAGTTCAAAAAATATCTGCTTAGCTTCATGCATCCAAACCTTAGCTTGATAAGAAGCCTCATTTAATTGAGATAAACTGGAGGGCAGTAAGCCTTGGTCCGACCGCTCACGGATAGGGTTCTTCACCTACTCCACAACCTTGCCGCCGTGAATCCCGATAACGCGAAATCCGTGTCGGAACTAGCTGAACTTACCCGGGAACCTTCTGAAACTATTCAGGGGCTCCTCAGAGAAGAGGAAGTGTCTGGACACGTGAAGACTCTTAGGGATGGTAATAAGGAGCTGCGGTACTACCTCACAGGGCTAGGAATTCTAAGGGCTGCCTCTATGCTTACGTGAATCCTCCTTGCATATTATTCTAATAAGCTGGGAATTTCCTCCTCGACCTTTCGGACTGATCGGTCGTGACACAGAGATGATCGCGCGCGACCTAACGAAGTGCGATTGCAAGGTCGACGTCATTACATGGCATGATCATCTAACTGGAACGGAAGATCGGAGGGAAGGCTTTCGAGTCCATCGAGTAACGAATCCAGTGCGTACTCAAGTTAACATTGTCACTTGGGCTTTGACTCTTAACACGGAATTTGAGAGAATCGCAGCAGACATCATCTACGCGAGTGAGGATGAGGAGAGACTAGTGCATTCGATTGAGTGGATATGTGCCCCTGCAGCAATACAACTCAAGAAGACACTGCATACGCACTACGTGCTCTCTCTATATTCGACCGAATCGGAGCGATCGGTCCAGGGAGGACCGTTGAGTGGAGCAATCGGCTATTTGGAGAAGAGTGGAGCTCTCCAAGCCGCGAAGGTAATAGTCAACAGTGAGAGAGCGCAGCATACCCTACAAAAGAATTACGGCGTTCCCGCGGATAGATTAACAATCATGGACTTAACCACTATTCCAATCAGCAAACTGCTTGACCAGTACCGCGCTGGTCTAGCGAGCGCACTACCGGAGATATCGAGTGACCCCCAGTGAAGGTTGCCCTATTTACATGGGAGTACCCGCCGAAGATTGTTGGCGGAATAGCTAGACACGTGTACGGCTTAACCAAGGCACTGTCAAAGATTGGTGTCGAGACGTTGGTCTTTACGTGTGAGTTTCCGGGAGCACCTCGCGAGGAGAAGACGGACGGAGTAAGAGTCTTCCGAGTAGATTCGTATCGGGCCCCCACGCCTGATCTTGCAACATGGGATTTGGTGATGAATCAAAGTATGGAGGAGACAGCCGCAGAAATCATTGATTCCGAAAATGATCCTGTGGATCTCCTTCATGCACATGAGTGGCTTGTTGCAAAAGCTTCGATTGGTCTCAAGCACACTTTGCGCCTTCCCTTACTTGCAACTATCCATGCAACCGAATACGGGCGAAGAAACGGGCTGCACGATGATAACGAGCGAATGATTCATGAGACCGAGCGCTGGCTCACATTTGAGTCCTGGCGCGTCATCTGCTGCAGCAACTTCATGACTTCTCATATCTCATGGGCTTTCTCATTGCCGCGCCAAAAGATCGACGCAATCCCTAACGGCGTCGATGTTACCGAGTTCGTAGGAACGTTTCAAAAAGCTTCTTTCCGCCATCTTTACGCATTGCCAGAAGAGAAACTTGTTCTGTTCGTCGGTCGACTAGTGTATGAGAAAGGTGCAAGTCTCCTAGTCGAGGCTGTTCCAAGAGTACTCTCTAGGACCAATGCTAAGTTCGTTTTCGTTGGAGAAGGGTACATGAAGGATCAACTGATTGCTAGAGCTAAGCAGCTTGGAGTCGCTGGGAAGACCTACTTCACAGGGTACACTGATGAGAGGACTTTAAGGCAGCTTTACCGAGTTGCCGATGTCTGTGTTTTTCCTTCGCTATACGAGCCTTTTGGCATCGTCGCACTGGAAGCAATGGCAGCTCGGGCGCCAGTTGTAGTTGCGGATACGGGTGGGTTATCAGAGATTGTTGAACATGACCGAACCGGCGTTAAAGTCTACCGTAATAATGTCGATTCTCTGGCTTGGGGAATTCTCAGGATCCTCACTGACAATAGTTACGCGAAATATCTGGTTGATAACGCGGCACGGACGGTTCTGGACGAATACTCATGGAATCAAATTGCATCCAGGACTAAGAAAGTGTATGAGCGGATTGTGGAAGAATATAAGAATGTAGCCTGGAAGCCTGCCCGCACGTAGCTACTTGTTCAATCCCTTGTCGAGGATCTCCTGATAGGTTCTAACGAGTGACTTTGCTACTTCCGTCCAGGTGAACATTTGGAGAACGCGTCTTCGAGCGTTGGCACCCAACTTCATAGCCAGATTCGAGTCTCCCAGAATTGTCGTAACTGCCCATGCAATGTCGCTTGGGTCCTGTGGATTCACGTGAAGTCCGGTCTGGTCCGGACCCGTGGGTACAACTTGTTCGCGTAGTCCGCTCACTCCTGCAGCTCCTACTACGACTGGCTTACTCATGCTCATCGCCTCTGTGCAGACAATTCCGAATGGTTCATACAAGCTGGGGAAGACTGCGAGGTCACAAGCCGCGTAATGCAGAATTCTCTCTTCTTCAGGAATAAATTCAGTTCTTAACGTCACGTGGTCGCCTACACCTATAGAGTGCACAAGTCCTCCTAAGTAGTCCTGCATGTCGCCCAGTCCTACTATGACGAGTTTAGCGCCGGGAACCTTCCGAAGGATAGCAGGCATCGCGTTAACCAACCTATCGACACCCTTTACTGCGGTGAGTCGGCCGACGAAGAGAATCATCTTATCGTCATCGCCCAGTCCGTATCGGTGGCGGAGCTGCTTCACCGCGTCC
>CAZAGP010000086.1:0-7020 GCA_964484575.1 uncultured Candidatus Bathyarchaeia archaeon
AGGAAGGGCGGCTTACAAGATCGCTTCAGAACTCTTCAGGCTGAAACCCGACGAAACATTTGTCGTAACGGCCGACACTGAATCTGACCGTCGGTCGGTGGACGCGATGGCGACAGCTGCCTTCTCGATGGGCGCGAAACCCATAGTAATCTGGACCCCTTCGCCTTTGGGGGTCGGCAAAGCCGCTGATCCAATGCTTCCAGTCGAGGCTTTAACGGCGCTGTTGAAAACAGCCGATGCATGGGCTGAGTTCAACAACAAGTACCTCCTCTACTCGACCCCGTTTGAAGTCGCTATGCGAGAGAACAAGAAGCTCAGGTACATGAATTTGAGCGGGATGAACGTTGACATGCTCGTAAGAACAATAGGAAGAGTTGACATGAAGGCTCTCAGCGAATTTCAGGGCAAACTCGCCAACATGTTGAAAGTGGCTAAGAGAATTCGACTAACTTCGCCTGCTGGAGAGGATGTGGAAATGGATTTTGACCCTAAAGGACCAGTTGTAAGTGATGTTGGGTTCGCTGACACGCCTGGACCACACTTCCTGAGCGGACAATTGACGCCTGGCTACTCAAGTTCTGTTAACGGATTGATTGTGTTCGACGGGTCCGTGGTCCCGCCGATCGGCTTGGTGAAGGAGCCGATAAAACTGTACGTGAGGAAGGGTAGAGTGGAAAAACTTGAGGGTGGAAAGGACGCTTTGGCATTAGACGCTTGGCTGAATAGCTTCCAGGACCCATCTATGTTCCGAGTGGCGCACCTTTCATTCGGAGCCAATCCGGGAGCCAAACTAACGGGGAATATTGTTGAAGATGAAAGAGTTTGGGGAAGCACAGAATGGGGCTTAGGCTATGTTGGGCCTGACCTTACGAATGATGGAAGCCCGATTACGGCTGCATCCCACACCGACGGTACATGTCTGAACACGTCAGTCTACCTTGACGACGTACAAGTTTTCGATAACGGTAAACTGGTCCACCGAGAACTTGCTGAATTAGCTAAGAGGTTAGGAAAAGAGTAGGTAGGGGAAGATTGTGATTGAATCTTGAGAAGTTTCGAAAAAACATAAATAGGCAGATGGGGGAACGGAGCGTTTCGGGTTAACGTCGTGTTTTCTAAACGTGCTATAACGACCGCTCAAGCTGCTATCGTAATTGTTATCGTAATCTTGGCTGGTGTCGGTCTGTATTTTGTAACTCGTCCATCATCTACCAGTCAACCGACAAGCATGAGCACCATGGTTTCATCGAGCGCTAGCTCTCTCCCTGGGCCGGCGAACACTAGTCAACTTGTCGTCGTGGAGAATGAGCCACCCAATTCCTATGATCCCGCATCCGGATTCTTCGCTGGAGAGGACGAAGTGCTCGTGAACACCTACCAGGAACTCGCGATGTTCAACTACACGAGCATTTCTCAATTCGCCCCGATTCTCGCGCAAAGCTGGAGCAATAATCCAAGTTACACATCCTACACGTTCAGCCTGAGAAACGACGCCTACTTCGCTAACGGAGATGCGTTCAACGGGTCGGTCGTATGGTTCAATTTCTATAGAACCATCGTGATGAATCAGATAGGAGCAGCCTACTTCACAAACACCCTGTACAATGGGACTGAGGCATTTGCTACTGGGTATGCGGTTCCAGCTGGAGTACCCTCGGCGCTGGAAGCAGGCGGGTACGAGCTCTCCTCAACGAATGGAACACTCCGCCAGATTCAAGCTGCAACAGACCTCACCCAAATTTTGAGCAATTTCAACGCATCCAACTCGACAATCCAGAAGATAATGAACTACTCCGGTCAGGCGGTTGTAGTTGTAGACCCCTACACAGTCACTTTCAACCTTGTCAACCCCTACGTCTACTTCGTAGAAGTTGTCTGCGTGCCTGGTGCTGGGCAAGTCGACCCAGCCTTCGTAGATCAAAATGGTGGAGTTCAGGCAAATTCGCAAAACACCTACGTGAACACTCACACCATGGGCACTGCACCGTATCAAGTCAAGAGTTACACGCAAGGGGAAGTGCTCACTGAAGTAGCGAACACTAACTATTGGGCTGCAAAACTGCCAGCGAGCGAGACAAACATCATGCTTACGCCGCCTAAGATATCCACGATTGTAGTAGAATATGCTACTGCAGCGACAGAAATGATTCAGAGTATCGAAAGTAACAAAGCTGCTCTAATAGAAGGACCACCACTCCCAGCGCTTACACCCAACTATCTCCCTTCACTCACCACTTACCCAGGTATCGAAGTGACGAACCTCGCCAACGCCCCAATATTCCTATGTCTAATGGCTGCGCTGGACACAATGCAGTATCCGTATAACATCACGAATTTCAGAGTTGCACTATCAACCGCGGTTAATTACACGGAAATAATAACGTCTGTCGGCAACGGTTACACTGGCCCCTTTGTGGGACCTATTACACCGGGGCTTCCATTCTATAATCCAGCGAACCTCTCGCCTTACCCCTACGACCCATCTAAATCAATCACGTTACTCAAGCAGCTTGGATTCCAGTTGAGCCTTCCGAATGGAACTACAATTAACCCGGGAGGAAAGACCGTGCAGTTAGCCATCACGTACGTCACGGAGGACGCGGCGGAGACTAAGATTGTTGAAGAAATGCAAACAATGTTTGCGGACGTGGGCTTACAGTTCAAGCTCAACGGAGTGACAACGGAAGCGGAGGAGTCGCTTATTTCGCAACCTGGAACCGCACCGAGCTACCCTGGCATGCTCATATGGTACTGGTACCCGAGCTGGCTGGACCCGGTATATCAAGACCTGGTGGTTCAAACTAACGTTCAGTTTGGAGGAATATCAGGCAACGTGGCGTGGTACAATAACACAGAAGTAAACGACCTCACCAATAAACTGCCATTCGACACGAATTCAACTCATGTGAATCAGAGTGTCATACAAGTGTACAACATTGTCTACCAGGAAGTCCCGGACCTGTGGCTTTACGGAATAAACCCGTACTGGGTGCAAAGAACGTACCTGAATGGAATTATTTACAATCCGGGAATACTTGGATTCTATTATCCGCTAATGTACTACAACTCTTCCTAATCATCTTCGTATAAGTAGCAGGCCACAAGCTCTTCGCTTTTCCGAAGCAGCGCCGGCTCTCTTTCTCTACACTTCGGCATTGCGTGCGGGCACCGAGGCTCAAAGCGGCAGCCTTTTGGCAGGTTGATAAGGCTTGGTGGTTCACCTCCTATGGCCTCAGGCGAAGAACCATCAAGTTTCGGAGCGGACGCCAAAAGCGCCTGCGTGTACGGATGCTTCGGTGACTTTAACACGTCGACTGGCATTCCGTACTCTACGATCTTCCCCAGGTACATTACTGCAATCTTGTCAGCCATGAATTTCGCAACGTTTGGGTCGTGGGTGATGAGCACATAGGTCAGATCTCTTAGAGATTGAATCTCCACAAGCAGGTTCAGAATCTGTGCTTGAATAGAAACGTCAATGGATGAAGTGGGTTCATCAAGCACTATCACTGAGGGGTCGCTTATGAGCGCCCGCGCTATGGCGGTTCGCTGTTTCTGTCCCCCACTCAAATCGGATGTTCGTCTAGCCATGAACTGTGATTCCATTCCCACGAGCTTCAGAGTCTCGGACACTTTTGCTGTGATCTGCGACTTCTGAAGGTTCAGCTTGCTGATTGGCTCAGCAATGCAGGTTGAAACGCTGAGGTAAGGGTTGAGGGATGAGCTGGGATCTTGAAATACCATCTGAAGTCTGCCCCGTACCGAACCCCTGTCACGGACATACTTTACCTCCGACCCTTCATAGGAGATCCGTCCGGAATCCAATTTTTCCAAGCCAACGATTAGCCTTCCAAGCGTTGTCTTGCCGCACCCGCTCTCGCCTAGAACTACGAGCGTCTCTCCCTTTGGGACGCTGAGGGTAACGTCGTCAACTGCACTTATGTAACGTCTCTTCTCGCGTCGCAGCCGCGTCCAAATTCCTTGACTCCCAATGCTGAACTTTTTTACAACGTTCTCTACCTGGAGGGAATGCTGATTGTTACTGCTCATATTTTTCGCCGTAATTTATGCAACGGATTAACGTCTTGTCTAATTGATTCAGTGCAGGCACGCCTTTCCGACATTCCCCGCGGACAAGAGGGCACCTGGGAGCAAATGCGCAGACGTCGCCCACGTCGTCCCAACTAAATGCGCCTTTTATCGCGTCGAGTGGTCCCTCGCTCTTAGCTTTGGAAGGAATGCTCTTGATTAGACCGAAGGTGTAAGGGTGTTTTGGGTCAGACAGAATCTGCCTTGCAGGACCAACTTCCTGAACCATTCCCCCATATAGTACGGCTATTCTGTCGCTGATGGATGCTGCCACTGCAAGGTCATGGGTGACGTAGACGATTGACATCTTTGCCTTCTCTCTAATCTCTTTCAATAGTAGAAGCACCTGAGCCTGCGTCGTAACGTCAAGTGCTGTTGTAGGTTCATCCGCTATTAGCAGACTTGGTTTCTCAGCAAGCGCCATCGCAAGCATGATTCGCTGGTTCTGTCCACCCGAAAGCTGATGTGGATAACGTTCCATGACGTCCTCCGCGTCGCCTATTCTTACGGATTTCAAGATTGACGCAACCTCACTCTCCGCGTCTCCTTTTTCGAGCGTCTCGGACGTCCGTTTTGATCTGACGTCAATTGCCTCTATGACTTGACGTTTGATCTTCATGAGTGGGTTGAGGCTGAGGAAGACGTTTTGAAAGATCATGAATATTCCTGTTCCTCGGATCTGCCGTATCTGCGGCTTCTTTGCATGCATAATGTCGTCGCCGCGGAAGAGCACGCGACCTTCTTTGAGCGTCGCATTGGACGGAAGCAATCTAGATACAGCCAACGCGAAAGTACTTTTTCCCGAACCGCTTTCGCCAACTATTGACAGGACTTCCCCTTCGTTGACGGTAAGGGAAACATTCCTCAACGCATGCACCACCGACGAGGACGTGGCGTAGTCGACGGTTAGGTTTTCAACATCAAGAATGCTTGTCAAGTTCACAATTCTCCCGCGAAGAGGTCTCTTAATCCGTCCCCTAAGAGTGCGGAGCCGATCACTATCACAGCAATCACGACCCCCGGCAGGACTGCGTACCACCACCATTGAGGAAACTCGTTCAATCCCGATGCAACCATCGTTCCCCATTCCGGAGCAGGAGGAGGAACGCCTAGACCTAGAAAGCTGAGGATTGAGTAGACGAGGATAGTATTGCCGACGTCTATTGTTGCGTAAGAAATCAGAGTATTTAACGAACTTGTCACCACGTGCTTCAAAATTATCGAAACGTTCGAGAGGCCGGATAGAAGTGCCGCGTCAACGTACTTCATACTCTTTATCTTGAGTGCTTCTCCACGCACGAGCCTCGCGTAGGACGGCCACCATACAGCCACAAGGGCGATTATCGCGTAAACAACATCTCGTCCTAAGGTGGCCTCGATTGCCAATGCGAGTATTAGGGCGGGGAAGGCCAGGAATAGGTCAGTTACTCGCATGTTAACCTCGTCAACAGACTTGCCATAATACCCCGCAGGGTACCCAACCAAACCGCCGATCAGGATGCCGCCGGCGATTACTACGATCGACACGATTGCATCTGTTGGAGCGGCATAAAGAACTCGGCTCCATATGTCTCTGCCAAGATCATCGGTGCCCATAAAGTGGATTACGGAAGGTGGAAGCAGAGAGTTTGCAAGAGTATACTGGTACGGATTGTACGGCAATAGAACCCACCCTAAACCTGGGGTTCGGAGGATAATTCCAGCCGCCTGCAGAATCCCTTCTACTATGGACCAACCGTAAAACGCGAACACGATGACAAGTCCGATTAGCGATGATGGTCTGGAGGCTAATTTCCTTATGTCACGGAATATTGCCATCTCGTTCCCTCACTCCGTCCTAACCCGAGGATCGATTGCGGCGTAGAGAATGTCAGCGATGAAGTTGATGATGATCACGGATATCGTTATGATAATGACTGACCCAACGAGCGTCGGGTAATCGTAGTTGTACAGCGCCTGAGTGATTAAGTAGCCGACTCCTTCGTAACTGAAAACTTCCTCAATAACAACGGCACCAGCAATCAGGTAGGCGAAAGTTAAGGATATGACGGTTATTACGGGAATGAGAGAGTTCTTTAAGGCGTGAACGTACGTCGCGCGTCTTTCACCCACCCCTTTCATTATGGCAGTTCGCACATAGTCGGCTCGTAGATTATCAAGCATGGCCGACCTAGTAATCCTCGTAATTAGTCCGAAGGAGATGAGGGCAAGGGAGATGGATGGCAGTACTAGGTGAATTAGTGAGGAGTAGAAGAACCCATAATTCCCATCAATCAACGCGTCTATTGTTATCCAACCTGTCACAGGAGTTGGAAGTGTCAGGGAAGGATCAGCCAGCTGATTCGGTGGCAGAAGCGGCGTCTGATAGGATAGGAAGAACTGAAGCAGGAGGGCGACTAGGAAAGGAGGCATACTCCACCCAACCAAGTAGACTGCGCGGACAAGGTGGTCGCCGGCACGTTCCTGATGGGCAGCTGCAAATGCTCCGGTGAAGACGCCAAGTATGATTGTAATCCCCATGGCGACAAAGGTTAGTTCGAGCGTTCTAGGAAAATAGGTTTCAATCAATAATGAGACGGGTTCTTTGAAGAAAGGAGAGATTCCGAAGTTGAAGGTGAAAGCTGAGATAATATAGTAGTAGAGTTGTGTCGCAACGGGCTCGTTCAGATGATACTGTTGGATTACAGCTTGAATCGCAGCTTTAGAAGCGTGCGGACCCGCCCATATTGCAGCAGGGTTCGGAGCGACCATGTGAGTTAGGAGGAAGGTGAGAACAACTACGCCGAGAACGAGAATAACCGAGTGGATGAAACGTTTGATCAGATGGTCAGCGAAACCCATCCTTACGATACTCCTTCAGCAAACATTCTCCGCCGTAACATGACACTTAAGCTAGATGAATATACCGTATCCAGCTTCAGACATTTGGCG
>CAZAGP010000087.1:0-5345 GCA_964484575.1 uncultured Candidatus Bathyarchaeia archaeon
CACGATCGATGAATATGGGTACATTCAGATCGTGGATCGGCTAAAAGACGCGATCAGAAGCGGCAGCGAATGGATCTCCTCCCTGCAAATGGAGAATCTGCTCAGTCTCCATAAGGGAGAACTGGAGACGGCGGTGATCGGCATTCCTAATGAGAAGTGGGAGGAACGCCCACTGGCCATAGTAGTGCCTCGCACGGAGTACAAGAACAAGCTGACGCCCGAAGTGCTGATTGCCCATTTAATGAAGTTCGTCGAAAAAGGTGAAATCAATAGATGGGCTGTTCCGGACGCATACATCTTTGTTGACGAACTCCCCAAGACCAGCGTTGGCAAAATTGACAAGAAGGCACTAAGGCATCGATACGTTGCTAGAGATCCCGCCAGTTGAAGTTTCAATTTTCCCGATTCACAATATCAGCCGCGAAGGACACCTGAGGCACAACTCAGCATCACTCTAACCTGATGCTACTCTACTTTCGTCCATGAGCGCTGACCGACAATGATCATGCGGCATGACATTTAATATCGCCGTACGTCCCTCAACATCGCAGCTCACAACAAGTAGTGTGATTCTGTTGAGCGCGCAGTCTGAGATTCTTCAGAAGTTGTCGAATTCTGTTATCGAGGGTAACCCCGAAGCAGCCAAGAACGCGGCTGCTGAAGCACTCAACGTAGGGATGGACCCTCTTGAAGCGATAGAGAACGGCCTTGCGAAGGGCTTGAGAGAGGTAGGAAGAAGATTCGAATGCGGCGAGATGTTCTTGATGCAACTCATACTCAGCGGTGAAGCAATGAAGTCAGGCGTCGAAATAATGAAGCCGGAGATGCTAAGGCAGAAGAAGGAAATGAAAGGCTCAGGATCAATTCTCCTCGGTACCGTCGAAGGAGACATTCACGATATAGGGAAGTCAATTGTGGCAGCGATGCTGACTGCGGACGGTTTTGAGGTGATTGATCTAGGTGTGGACATTCCTGACAAAGTCTTCATAGAAAAGACGAGACAGCTTAACCCTCAAATTATTGGGTTAAGCGCATTGATGACGACGACAAGAACGAAACAGAAGGACGTCATACAAGCGATGAAGCAGTCGGGTCTCAGAAATGCCGTGAAGATTATGGTCGGCGGAGCCACGGTTACACCCGAGTGGGCTAAAGAGATCGAAGCAGACGCATACGGTGAGGATGCGGTTGATGCGCCCAAGAAAGCCAAACAGTTACTCGGGGGTTAAGGAAACCACACGTCGTCACTCTTGCTCCATATCTGCACTTTTGCGTAATGTGCCGCGTGCCCAGGTGTTTCTCTTCAACATTACCTAATTCTAGCGCCGAACATAGGAAAATGATCTAAAATCTGGCTGATGCAACCTATTGATCGGTCAAAGTTGACCGACACAGTTGGAGAATTAGACGTTTCTTCCGTTACAAGACAACACACGTACGGAACCTGGAGACATCAAAGAGGGTGGATGCCGCGAGAAATCGTTGACGCAGAAGGATGCTACTTTATGGATGCGGCAGGACGCTCATATCTTGATTTCTCGTCGCAGCTTATGTGCTCAAATTTAGGTCACAAGAATAAGGCCATAATTGGAGCAATCTGCGAACAGGCAAGGAAGCTTCCGTACGTTGCACCCGCGTTTACGACGAAGCCGCGTGCTCAACTCTCTAGGGCACTCCTAGAAGTAATGCCTCGGGGCCTCGAAAAGTTCTTCTTCGCTACGTCCGGAACGGAAGCTAACGAGACCGCATTCAAGATTGCTAGGCAATACACTGGGAAGTACAAGATCATCTCACGATACGCCTCCTACCACGGGTCCACCGCGGGTTCCATTTCTGCGTCTGGAGATCTCCGAAGATACCCGATAGAACCTGCAGGCAAGATGGAGGGAGTGATCTTTGGTCCGGATGCCTACTGCTATCGGTGCCCGTTTCAGCTAAGATATCCGGGCTGCGGAGTACAGTGCGCAGATTATTTCGACTATATGATCAGCCACGAATCAAACGTGGCTGCAGTGATTGTGGAACCCGTCGTGGGAACTAATGGCGTGATAGTCCCGCCTGAGGAATATCTGCCCCGGTTAAGGGAAATTACGGAGAAGCATGGCGTGCTTCTCATCTGTGACGAAGTAATGAGCGGATGGGGCAGAGTCGGTGAATGGTTTGCAGTGAATCGTTGGGGAGTCGTGCCCGACATTCTTACGACAGCAAAGGGAATTACGGGCGCCTACATCCCTCTGAGCGTGACCGCCACGACGAGCAAGATCGCTGAATACTTCGAAGATCACTACTTTGCCCATGGGCATACTTACGAGGCGCATCCTCTCACTCTAGCTGCAGGAACAGCAGCAATCGGCGAGTACAAGCGACTGAACCTAATTGAACGCGCAAGTGACATGGGGGACTACCTTGGGAGAAAGCTGAGTCTGCTAGAACATCATGATTCTGTCGGTGACGTTAGAGGTATGGGACTATTTTGGGCGATTGAACTTGTAGCCAATAAGGAATCGAAGAAACCATTCAACACTCGCGACGATAAGCTAGCGGGTAAAACGCTTGTGGTCGATCGAGTTGCTTCAGAATGCATGAAGAATGAAGTCTACGTATCAACTTGGCTTAACTGTATAATTGTGGCGCCTCCGCTCGTAGTCACGAAAGAAGAGATTGACAAGGGCGTAGAGGTTGTGAACCTGTCGCTCACCATGGCTGATCAAGAAATGAACTGAGCCAGGGGAGAATGAGAATGGCGGAATTAACCGAAGTCCAAACGCACTACGGTCGACTGGATCTCTTCATCGGAGGAAGTTGGGTTAAATCGAAGACAGACCGCTTTGACCACGTCATGAATCCTGCAAAAGACGAAATCATCGCCGAAGTTCCGTTCACCACACAGGGGGAAGTTGAAAGCGCGATTGAAGCAGCGCACGGCGCATTCGGTAAATGGAGTGAACTCCCCGTGACCGCACGGGCAGACTATATTTTTCGACTCAAGCAGGAACTGGAATCGAATTGTGAAGCCATCTCTAAGGTTACGACTCAGAACCACGGGAAAATCATAGACGAAGCGCGAGGCGAAACCAGACGACTCATAGAGAACGTGGAAGTGGGTTGCTCGATTGCTTACACACTAGCGAAGGGAGAGCACTTAGATCAAGTAGCTTCAGGAATAGATGAGACGCTAATCCGCGTACCAATCGGACCAGTTGCCGTGATTGGGCCATTCAACTTTCCATCAATGGCTCCGTTTTGGTACATCCCAATAGCATTAGCAGTAGGCTGCACGGTAGTCGTGAAACCCAGCGAAATAACGCCTCTTCCGATGCAGCTGTGCGTGAAAGCAATTGAGGAAGTGGACTTTCCGCGAGGAGTAGTAAACCTAGTTCACGGAGGCAGAGAAGTCAGTGAACGTCTAATATTTGATTCGAGAATTAAGGGTGTAACGTTCGTTGGCTCCACCCAAGTAGCCAAATCGATCTATCACTTGGCTGGTGAAAGAGGAAAACGTGCTCTTTGCCAAGCTGGTGCTAAGAACTATGTCTTAGTCATGCCAGATGCTGACCTGTCGACGACAATCCCAGCACTCATGCCATCCTTCTACGGCAATACCGGACAGCGATGTCTATCAGGCGCAAACCTTGTTGCGGTCGGAGACGTGTATGACGACTTAAAGAACCGATTTTTGGACGCATCGTCAAAGCTCAAGTTAGGATATGGCTTAGATGAGTCTGCAGAAATGGGTCCTTTGGTATCAAGAAGAGCTAAAGAACGCGTACTAGGCTACATAACAAAAGGGATTGCTGAAGGGGCCAAACTCTCTCTTGACGGTAGGGATGCGAGAGTCGAAAAATATTCCAACGGATACTTCATCGGGCCTACCATCTTTGACGAAGTCACACCAGATATGACGATAGCGAAAGAGGAAATTTTCGGTCCAGTTGCGTCAATAATCAGGGCGAAAAACCTCGACGAAGCAATAAGCATGATCAACACCGGGACGAATTATGGAAATGAAGCATGCATCTTCACAACAAGCGGCAGAAACGCACGTGATTTCAGAAGAAAAGTTCAGGCAGGGAACTTAGGAATTAATATTGGCATTGCCGCCCCAATGGCCTTCTTCCCGTTCGGAGGTTTCAAAGAGTCATTCTTCGGAGTGTTACACGGGCAGATAGACTGTGTAGACTTCTTCACAGACAAAAAAATTCTAGTAAGCCGATGGTAGCGAATTGGCTGGTGAAAAACGTTACACCCTAAGTTCCATCATGACTCTCTTAATAGACAACCACGCTGAACTCCAACAACTCTACCACGATGCAGCGCAGACTGCTCAACGCGGTCTGATGGCACAGTTGTTAGAATTCAATAACCGTATTTCAAGACAGATGGAACACTTGCGTCGCGCTCGCATGCAGGGTGTCGTAGAGATTTCACTCGAACCTATAAGCGGACTGAACTTGGACGAGCAGTTAAACCGTTTAACCAAAATTGAAAATTGTGAAATTAGCCCCATTGAGAAACTGATCCGCTTTGAAAGAGAACTTGCTGAATTGTGCAGAAAATGTTCGCCCCACATCGAAAAGATGTCCACAGGTGCAAGTCAGCTGATCAATGAGCTATCTCAAGAATCAGATGAACGCGCTAAAAAGCTAAGCAAAAATTAAAAACGAATACTAAAGACTCCACTATTAAATTAAGTCTCTTACAATTCTCCATCCATCGCGCAGCCATGGTGTTACTTTTCCTGACGCAACAATTCTTTCGACTTCTAGCCCTGAACAGAAAGTTGCGTCACTGGCCTCATTCCGATCAATCGTCACCAGTTCGTTGCTTATTCCTATGAAGACTGCGACAAATTGATTCTCGGGAGGATCATAGTGCTTGAATTTTCCCACACATGTTAACTTCGTTGAGATGCCCGTTTCCTCTTTCAGCTCTCTGTCGGCGGCCGCAGCGTACGTCTCGCCATACATTACATGAAAGGCTGCAGAAGCATCGTAGCAGTCAGGGAAGAGGACTTTTGCTTGACTCCGATGTTGAATGAGTATCGATCTGTCACGGCGTAGGATAAATACGATTCCAGATCGATGAAGTGTCTCCTCCGAATGCGCTTCATTTCGATCGATGGAACCAATTACAGCATCATCCTGGTTAACATTGTACAATAGTTCCGGCCGCTTACCCATCACCAGATCTGGATCCATTGTAGCCCCTCAAATTCTGTAATAATACCTGCCGGGGATAGTCCCCTATGATCTTATGGTGAACTGCGATCTCCAGCAAAGGGATTGAACAGGAATTGGCTAAAACCATTTGAAACCGTCCTACGGGTCATAGTCTGGGACGACCAC
>CAZAGP010000088.1:0-4697 GCA_964484575.1 uncultured Candidatus Bathyarchaeia archaeon
AGCGTTCACCCATGTGTAGAACACCGTCCAAAGACAATTTCCTGCTCTGTATATAAGCTGATTTGATGATTTCACCTGTAATCTGCGCATCAGTTCGAGCCCTCCTAGTGTTGCTTCAAACTTTGGCTACGTAGGCATGTATGTATAAGGCGTTCATCGCTGCGACGCTCATGAAATAAATAGAGATACCGAGAAGATGCTTGTGGTAGACTTTGACAGAGCCAGACCAACAATCCGCGAGGAAACTTGCAGATCTTAAAGCGTTTCTACAGAGGAAAATCCAACAAAACGAGCAAGAGTTAACCGCATTGCAGTCATACTTGGAAGTTGTGGATACGCTGCTAGCTGAGCGGAGTTTCAGGAAGATAGAGATCCCTTTGAGTCAGGTGGAGAAAATAAAGAAATCATCTAGCGCGCTGGCTGAGCTGCATACGAACGCAGTTCCCGTGACGACAAATGACGGAGTGCGTATCGCTTCAATGTTCGTTGAGCAGAGGCGACTTGATGTAGTTCCAGAACCCAGCGTGAGGCTCGACGCGAATTCCCCACCCTTACGGTCCTTCCTCGTAGGGAAGGTGCTGGAATCGATGCAGGCAAAGGATAAGGAGGCTGCTGCCGCGGGGACAATTCAACCTGAATCAATTCTGAGTTACTCGGTCGAGGTGGAAGAGGGAATATTGAGGGCTATGCATATTGAGAATTATGGCGATGAAAGGCGTTTGCTCGAGCTGAAGAATGCAGTCCGCTGGACGTTCAGACGAATGTATGAGAAAGTTGCAACTAAGTCGTCTTAGGACTTATCCATTCTCGCTGTAATGGTCTGTAGGGCCTGTGACTTGGCGTGGTCTATGTTGGACCGAATTGCGGAGACCTCCGATCTCATCTTGGTACAGTATTCTTTATCACTGATTTGTGTCAAGTTGATGTGAACGTTCGCCAGAGCTCCCTCAGCGCTGGCATGAGCTACGTAAATAGCGGTTTGCAGGTCTGAGATTGCGTTCATGTTAGCGTTCTGCGAAAGCTGTCCAGCAAGTTCTATCACAGCTGATGAGATACCAGCAGTCTTCAAAGGTACTTCAGCAGCTCTCTTAAGTCGACGCTGAATCTCCTCGGTTCTCAAACGCTTCTCATCTTCGTGAACCTTAGGCATCCTGTAAGCTTCCATCAAGCTCTTGAAGTTTTGAGCATCTTCGTCAACGAGTGTGAGGAGGGTCATTTGGTGTGTTTCGGTTTGTGTTTGGATCTCCCCGATCTTGGATTTCATCTCACCTCGTTCTCGGGCTAGAGTCAGTTGGGAGACCATACCAACTAGAGCCGCTGCAAGTGATGCGGAGTAAGCTGATACGCTACCGCCACCCGGCACCGGTCGGTCCGATCTGACTTCTTCAGCGAATGAAATCAGATCTAATCCTACAAGCTTATCGTTCTCCATCAGACGTTGTTCCAGAATTTGATCCTTCTTGAAGCCGTGTAGGCGGAGGTAGAATTCGGCGCTTTCCGTTAATGCATCCATTGGTACGAGGCCCACGATTTCACTTGCCATCACGGGGACCCCGAAACCGGCTGCTAAACTTCGGACTAGCTCAAAGATTTTGAAAAGCTGACTGGCTTTGTAATCGACCATGTTCATTGAGACTTGAACCATGCCCCGTTCTTTAAGTTCGAATCCTAGCGCTTTGACTGCAGAGAGCCCCCCATCTTTACCTCTGACCTGTTTCGCTATCTGTTTGGCAATGGATACATCCGTAGTGCCAAGGTTAATGTTATACGCGATGAGGATCTTCCTCGCTCCAATCGCTGTCGCGCCCGCAGTCGGGTGTATGTGATTGGGGCCGAAATCCGGTCTTCTGTCAGGATTGCGTCCTATCTCATCCCTTAGTCCTTCGAATTCCCCTTTCCTTATGTCTGCCAGATTTTTCCTCTCAGGCCTTGTTGCTGCTTCTTCGTAAAGGTACACGGGTACGCCAAATTTCGAGGCGTATTCTTCTGCGAACTCCCTGGCTATCTTGACACAGTCTTCCATCGTTACGTCTGAAATTGGAATGAAGGGGATGACATCTATTGCTCCCATTCTTGGATGTTGGCCATGGTGATGATTGAGGTCAATGAGTTCGATTGCTTTTGCGCTTACGGCAATCATCGCATCCGTAACCGCTTTCGGAGACCCGACAAAGGACAAGACTGACCGATTATGATCGATGTCAGATTCAAGGTCAAGGATCTTCACGTTCCTAGTTCTAGCTTCAGCAACTATTGCATCGATTACGCTGCTCCTTCTGCCTTCGCTAAAGTTGGGTACGCACTCGACTAGTTTCAATAGAACCTCAGGTGTGAAAAAGAGGTACGGCTCTAATTTTGTTTCGGTCAAGATCGCAAGCGAGAAATGACTTGGACAAGATACGATTCACTAACACGTCGGACTTTCCATTAATCACACTCATCCCTCCAATGAACGATTCGTCCACAATTCCTTTTATCGCGATCAGTTCAGCTGCGCGTTTAGAGGTGTAGTAAGATGCCGCATCCCATCATCGGTCTGCTGTTCACCGGGCTTGTTATCAGAACAGTGCTCGCAGTGGTAATCATCGGCGCGGTCGTATGGTTAATCTTCAAGCTCGGCAAATTAGCTGACGCGTACGCAGAGAAATTGAAGGCAAAATAGGAAGACACATTCTCTGAGAGGAGGATGCGAAGTCCGAAAGTCCCTCTTTTTCTAGTCTCACACGCCTCTTTTTCCATTCATTAGAAATACCCGTAGCCGTGTTGGTGTCTATGTGAGGTTATGGGTTTGGAGGAGGAGTGGAAGAGCGTGTATGAGGAGCAATCAGCAAGGTTGACCAGAGCAGTGACTGCGTTGGGGTCAGCGGTGGGCTCTAACGTCAACGTTGACGTCTCCCCTTACCTAAGACTCACGTTGGAGCTGTTACAAAGCCATCATGACAGCTTGTGCGCAATTAGAACGCAACTCGCTGAAATAACCAATAGCATCACCGCGATAGAGGATCGGCTTCGAACTATGGAAGAGAAAGCGGCTCTCAACCGCTCGGAAACATGAGTGTCTGTCATGTACCACGCGGTTTTCGACACACGTATCGACGATACTAGACATGATTATTTATATGCGTTTCGATTATGACGATACACTTTTAAACACAATTAGACACACATGGGCGTGATGAAGACGGATATGAAACTGGGAGGAAAGCCACATTGACTGATGAAGATCTGAAGAAATGGTTGGAATCGCGTTTCTCTAAGATTGAGCAGCGGATTGGTCATCTCGAGCAGACGATATCGGAGAGCAAGCAGCCTAAGATACGGATAGCCTGGTACCGGACGCTTTTGGGAATGACTGAACTTGGCGGGAAGGCTGGGACGGAGAAGCTTGCCGATCACTTGGGCATCAGCCGGAGTGTAATCAGCGAGTACTTGAACCGGATGGAGGAGGAAGGTATCGTTAAACGTGACTTTAACGAGGATCCTGAAGATAAGTCAAGGTATCATTGGCAGATTGACTGGGCGGCTCTTCCGCCTGAGATCGCTTCGCGCCTCAGAAAGAAGTAGCAAGTCTGAAACAATTCAATATTTCAGGGGATAATTGGGACTCTGTAGAAATTCGGTAGCAGAGGTTCCATTAATGCGGCCATCTCGTCCACGTCACAGTCGGGGCAGGAAGGATCCAATCGTACGTGGGCGCTTCTTCCATTATCGCTTAGTTCGACCTCGAGTATCGCATGCCCCGGCATACTTGTCTCCTTGTCAGTTTGTGCGTCAACGTATTTACCTGCTGGGAGGACCAGAAGATACATTCTCCGGAAGGCAAGGCTCGCCAACATCGACGCTAGCAGCACAACTTTGCAATCGCAATCCCCACCGGTCTTAATCGTCTCCCACGGCCACCTAACGTGTTCCCCGAATGTTTCACCTTTGTACACGACCTTATCACGTGAATATTCAAAGACTAGTGTGAGCAGCCTAAGCTGATCCTGAAACGAGAGTTCCTGAGCATCCTGAGCTTTCTCGCCCCCCAATGCTACGCTCCCGATTGTGGTAGTGAGCTGGTCAATCTCCGAATACTCCGAATGATCCTTCGCTTCAATAATTCGGCTCAACATGGTAAGTGTGACTTTCATCGTGCGCGGGTCCAGAGATGGTTGTATGTCCTTCTGGACGGTAGCCTGCTTGGTGCCACAGTACGAACAGAACAATTCATCAGCACCGATGGCCTTCTTACAGGAAACACAATTGCGCATGCGCTCAACGAACGCTGACTCCTTCTGAATCGATCCTTTACTCTGCAAACGTGAAAGAATCCCTGTGAGTTCCTGTACGCTCATTCCCAACTCTTGAGCAGCACGCGTTATCGAGATCTCACCGCGATGATCTGAAAGATATTTGAGAACTCGTTCTTCAATATTCAACTCTGGGATGCGAGTCGCATTTGGCAGCGTATCTTTCGCGGTCTCGGTGCGCGGGGGAAATGGCTTCCCGCAGTTATGACAGTGCAGTGACGAAGCAAGATTAGACGCCCCACAGTTAGCGCAGCGAATCAGCCGCTCTCCGCACCTACCACAGTACGCCTGTCCTACAACCGCGGCAGTCCCACATTGCGGACAAACGTTCTTCATTGATTCTGCACTGCTCAGTATCCAACCTCGTTCAGCTAGAACATGTAATGCTTTCGATTAGATGTGGAG